>CAYFMI010000114.1:0-10252 GCA_964344175.1 uncultured Anaerolineales bacterium | reverse complement strand
CAATTTGGTTTTTTAGAACATTAGAGTTACGCAAACTCTATGAATTATAAGCTAGGTTGTGGCCTGAGAAATACCTATTCACTAACCCCCGGCTATTTTTACCTGATACCCCATCTTCCGCATCGTGTCGGCGATCTTCTGGCGGTGTTCGCCCTGAATTTCGATCACACCATCTTTGATGGTGCCCCCGCTGCCACACGCCCGCTTGAGTTTCTTCGCTAGGGCTTTAAGCTCTTTTTCAGAAAGGATAAGATTTTTAACCAGCGTAACAACCTTTCCGCCGCGTCCTTTCGATTCGCGGTGCAAGTAAGCCGTCTGCTGCTGAGGCGGCAAGGAAACGGAAGCGGGAGTTTTTGCAGCGCTACGCTTGCGCATGTCGCCGTGCTCCGAAGACCAAACTGTTGGGCGTTTGTCGCGTGTCATATCCACAGTATACCTTAGATGAAAGCCGCTTCTGAGTATATTTAAAGAGATACACCTGCGTACGAATATCCCATCTTCTTGGATCTGATATAATGCGACAAAATATATCTTATTTCATCAGGAGCTTTTTTCATCCATGAGTAACTCCCCTCGGCACATCCAGAAAATCATCGAGCCGCAAATGGTCATCGAAGGCGCTGGCGTGCGGCTGCGGCGGTCCTTTGGCCCTAATCGCGCTAACCTGTACGACCCTTTTTTGCTCTTCGATCATTTCGCCTTCAATGACCCCATCGAAGGCCCCCCGGTGGGGTTTCCCACGCATCCGCACCGCGGCATTGAAACCGTCACGTACATGTTAGAAGGCAACGTGCGCCACCGCGACAGCCTGGGCAATATGGGCATCATCGGCCCCGGTGATGTTCAGTGGATGACCAGTGGGCGCGGCATTATGCACGAAGAAATGCCCCAACGCGGCCCCAGCGGGAATATCAACGGCTTTCAATTGTGGGTGAATTTACCCGCCGCGCAGAAGATGAGCCAACCCCGTTACCAGGAAATCAACGCTGAGGCGATTCCCATTGTGGAGCGGAAGCACGCGCGGGTGCGGGTGGTGGCCGGAGAATATGAAGGAGTGCGCGGCCCGGTAACCGAGATTGCCGCTCAACCACTCTACCTGGATGTATCTCTCAACCCCGGAGCAGCCTTCCGCTTGCCTGTCCCCCTGGGATATTCCGCCATCGCCTATGTCTTTGAAGGAGAAGGTTTTTTCGGCAACGCTGATAACGCTCAGGGCAAACCCATCCAGGCCGTTAAGATGCTTATTTTCGAAGGTGGCGATTTCATCCAGGTGCGCAGCGACGACAACACAGGAGTACGCTTCATGCTAATGGCCGGCGCCCCCTTTCATGAAACCATTGTCCCCTATGGCCCATTTGTGATGAACACTCCCGAAGAAATCCAGCAGGCATTTATCGACCTGCGTAATGGTACATTTGTCCAATAACCTGCCTCCCACCCAAAAGCTGCCCCATGCATTTTCAAATTCGTTAATTCAGCAGCCGGAATTCCCGCGTATAATGGAACAACCGAATAACGCGCGCAACCGGAGGCAGTTATGAGCAAAACAGAAAGTGAACAAGAGCGTTTGAAGCGCCTGCGCGATGAGCAGATCCGCGCCAGAGATCCCCTCATTAAAGAAAGGCAAATCAGCCAAAGAATTTCCACACAACAACGACGAAAGCGCCAAAATGAGCATTTTTTCAAAGATGCGGTTGGCGATGTGCCGCACAAAATACGCGGCGTTTATGTTGGGGCTGTACTCGGCCTGATTGTGATGCTGGTACTCCCCAGTTTTGTCGAGGGGAATGTAGGAAATATATTAGGGATTGCCGCTATCCCCCTGTTTATCATCATTGGTTTTTTATATGGCGCGTCGTTCGACTGGCGAGATGATCTCCGCGATCATATGAAATAATCGGGACACTCTCTTCTGTCTCGCAACTTTGGGGAAGTTCGCCTCAATCATCGCCCATCAACCAGGCCATTGCCTCTTTCTCGCTGATGAAAAACCTGAAACGCTGCCCCCTATTCCAGGCCACATTCTCTATAAAAGTTGCATCTTCATTGACCAGCTTTTCCCGATTGGGGACAACAGCAATTTTCGCGGCTGCGAGACCCAACTCTGCCAGCGAAGTTGAAAAACGGTAAAAGTCGAGTGTGCTTCCTTCCCGCACATAATCGCGGGCGTCGATGAAAACTCGCGACAACTTGTACTCTTCACAAGCGGCGGCAATTTTTTTCATTAATTCCAGGGCAACCTCTAACGACAAACGCGCATAGGTATGCTGCACATAAAGGTAATTATCATGGGGTTCAATCTTTACCAACATGAGTCTCTCCGTTTACGCGTTAATCATAATCTTAGGACGTACGCAGTTCGATGAAAGATATTCCGAAAATCATATGCGGGGTGCTTTGCACCCCGCATATGATTTTCGGAACGTTTTTCAAGGACGTTGTGGTTTGTTAATCAAGACCGGCTAATTTATCTAATGCTGCGCCAACTTTGCCGCCGGCCTGCCAGTAATCAAACTTAGTTGTATTGAGATGCTCTACATAGCCGCCCATGAAACGCATCTCTTCAACCATGTGACCAACCAGCATGCCATCGTGATCGCTGGCCGCTCCTTTGCCATCCCACAACGCAATCAGGCGGACACGGTCGATGCCTTGAATCAGCGAGGAATATAATGCCCAGCGATTGTTGCGCTCATAGGGGTCATCGCCAGATTTTGCTTTCCCGACATGATCCAGTTGAAAATTGAGGGCTACATTGGGGTGATTGCGCAAATTATAAAATCGTTCTACCCATTGGTCACCAGCAAAGCTGACATTGGCCTTGATGTATTGCGGCTCACTATAAGGAAGATGCACTTCTACGCGCATGCCGCGCTCCAAGCAGGCTTCGATAAAAATAATATCGCCGCCGCATGCCGCGCCCGCCGTGACAGCCAGATCATCGGACCCGGTATTGTACTTTTCCAAGACACCATCAATACGCTTGCGCGCTTCTTTTTCCATCTCTGGCGGGAAGCGCCGCTCACCTTTATCATCCACGTCAATTTTATGACCGGTGAAGAGATAAACTCGCTCCTGGAGGACAGCCTGTTCTTCAACTTCAGTTTCTTCCTCATCTTCGGGCTGCTCTTTGCGGATTCGGCGTATCTCATCGCGGAGGACATCCACCCCCACGGCAACATAATCAGGCCGTAAAGCCAGCGACCGTAAAATCTCGAGCTGGCTGATCGAAGACTGCAAGAAGAAGATATTCTTACGAGCGGCGGTGAGGGCTTTTTTGTACGCACGCTTGACGCTCTTGGGATCTTCGGAGGTCATCACTAACAATTCTGCCAACGAGACCAAAGTCCAGTAATCGCTGGCATCATCACTAGCCAGGTTTTCCAGAGCAAGCTCCAGGGTGCCCTTCAAATTTGGCAATAGATCGCGCACTGCCTGAACATCGGGATCATCCCCCTCATCATAGATCTCTGCAAGATGGTCGAGGATGATTGAAAGCGTCAGCGCATTGATGCCCGGGTAATACTGGTTAAGGTCATAATAGAAACCCTTTAGATACGTCTGGATCGATTTAACCAGCCAATGCGAGGCATCGAAGGCTTCTTGTAAGCGTTTCTTCTCATCTCCAATCATCATCCATGATTCGGTCCACATATCTTTGTAAATGCGGCCCAGATATGCAATGGCCTCCGTATCGCTGGGTTCTACTTGCAGCAAATTCTCCAGTTTCACAATGGCTTCGTCTACACGCCCCAGGCGATTCAGGTGAAAGGCTTCCTGACGGCGGAATTCAGCATTTCGGCTGTTCAACTCAATACCCTGGCGATATTGCTGCAAAGCCAATTCGTGGCGACCCATACCGCGCAAGGCTTGTCCCGCCTGATCGATGGCCTCTTCTTTGATTAACGGGTTGCTAATCTCTTCTGTCAGCAGCATGATGTCGCCAATACGCTTTTGACGTTGAGCGACGGTGACACGTTCTTTCCACTCATTGTATTCACGCCAAAACCCGGTAGCCAGCGGCGTGCGGAGGGTCTTACGATCGGGTTCTTCCAGGCCAGTTAACAGGTTGAACACCGGGCTGTGAATGGCATCTTGGTCGGATGCCCAGGTGTCGCGGCAAACACGAGCAATGGCCTGAATATCTTTCTCCAGGAATTCAGGATCGGGCACGCCCTCATCGTTGGTATGATAGGGAATAGTACGAACATTGAAAATGTCGAAAGGCATGTAAGCCCGTCCCGATTGAATGTGTACTACACCGCGTTTGCGAAAGGCATGGCGAATGCCTAACTCGTAATACACATTAGCATTATCGATACTTAGATCGCAAATCGCCAAATCGGCCAGCAATAACTCCTGGAACATATCGGTGAGAATGTCGCCGGTGGTGGTTTCTTCATCGGCGCGGAAGGGTTCAAAACCGGCTTCTTCTAAAGCCGGCTTGATCAAATCCTGGTATATGGCATTAAAGTCGATCACCGTTCCATCAAAGCCTTTCTTTTTACCAAAAGGCATGACAACAAAGGCATGTGGGCGAGCTTCGCGCGACTCTTGCTTGCCACCATCTGCTTTGACAGGCGTTTGCACAATTTCAACTTCTTCGACTACTTCCTGAATTGAGGCTTGTACGGACGGTTTGGCTTGTGTTACTGCATCCCGCACAGCCTCTTCAACAGCCACCTTGACCGACTGTCGAACAGCATCAACTGCGCTTTCAACAGCTACATCTTCAACGGATGTTTCGTTCGTAGGGGGTCGACTTTTCTTTTCTTTGCCGCTCACAGTTTCTTCCTCCGCAGGACTCCAAAGGTTCTTTAGTGCATCTCCAATTTTGCTCATCGTGCTCTCCTCACAAAAGACGAGCGCCAGGGGTTATCGGGCATGATCTGTGAAGATCAACTACCTAAATATCCCAAGATTCGTGCATGTCGCCTTCATAATCTAGTTCATCATCAATGTCTTCACCAAAATCTTCATCCAAAAAATCGCCTGTATCAGCAATGTCATCCGTATCTGTGAAATCTTCATCATCATCGTCAACCTCGGTAGAGGCTTCTGGGGCAAGTTCGGCGTCTGAAAAATCTTCGTGTTCATCGGCAACTATCGCTTCGTCATCGACAGCGCCAAAATCTTCATCGAATTCATCAACATCGTCGAGAATTTCTTCAGATGTGCTGGCAAACAAGGATGATTCGGCGATTGCCGCGTCCACCGCACTCTCTACACTCACGGGTTCCGGACTGGGGGGATAGGCTTCTTCAGATGGAGGAGCAGCAAAAGCATCGGTGATCACTGCGGACTCGCCCAAAGCAGCGTCTACGGCATCATCAATGGACTCAGGCGGGGGATCGAGTTCGAACTCATCTTCAAACGCTTCAGGGGGAGCTTCGATGGCAAACTCATCTTCAATAACTTCAGGGGGCAAATCAAGTTCAACCGCTTCTTCATCAATTGCAGTAAGCCCCGCGAACATGCTTTCGAGCGCGGCAGCCGAATCTTCGATCACAGTTTCAACGCGCTCAACAGCTTCTTCAAGGCCTTCTTCTGCCAACTCGTCTACCTCTGTATAAAGCGTCTCTTTGATGCGGGCCGTGGCTGCGCGGCCTTCTTCAATAAAATCTTCGACAAGTTCAGCTTCGCCGTCGTCGGCTTCGGCTAGGGCTTTACGCATTGCACTGGCCCATTCCAGGTTCTTATCGAAGAGTATTTTCTCGGTTTGTTTAGCAAGTTCAGCATTTTCTTTCTCGGTGCGCATGCCTTGATCTAGGGCCAGCCACCAATCACGAATAATATCCAATTCCAGGATGACCTGGCTGTAATTGCCTACGCGCATATCTAAGCCACGCAACTCTTCCCAACCGACTAAAGCAGTAGCTATTGCCGAAGTCAATGCAACCCAGGCAGCAAACGAGCCGCTAGGCCATGCGGCTAAAAAGGCGCCGATACCGCCAAAAGCCAAGATCGCCCATTGGATGATCTTGCGGGTACGTTGCAATTCCAGGTTCTTTTTCTTATGCCAGTTTAGTTGATCTTCTAAACGGAATTTTAGATACTGTTCGCCTGTCAGGTCGGCAAACCCAGAATCACTATTGGGATCATCGGAATAGTAATACGGGGGCACATCTCCTCGAAATTCGGTGAGCACCAACTCGCCCCCCGCGCCGCGGAAGAGATCACGCTGGATAGCCGCCAGCCGATCACTCAGTTTACGATCGCGAGCTGCAGAATGCTTGTTCACCGTGCGATAGAGATAAATCTCCTTGAGAATAGCCTCGGCTGCGGCACGATATGATATATATTTCTGGCCTTGCTGGAAACGATTGGAAAACGCTGCAATCACCGACACTACAATGGGGGATAATATTAATAACCCCCGGAAGACGATCCCAACAATCTTGGTTGTATCGCTGAAGTAGTTATCGACCAAGATCGCAAACAAAACCGCCAAAACGCCCAAAACGGCCATCACCCAACGCATGCGTAAAAATTGCGTCTGAACGATTTTGGCGTTTTCATCCAGAGCTGCATAACGACGCCAAGCGGTTTCTAACAGTGGTTTGGGGGAAGTGTGTTCATTCATAGAAGGCCTTTCTGGACAAGTTCAAAGTGGGTTGGGGTAAGTTCCACACAAATTGGCTACCAAGCTTAGAAATCTAGTTTATCGTATAGCTTGCGCAGTTCGCGTGGTTTCCGATCGCGGGTTACTTCGGCAATTTTATCGTATGCTTCGAACAATCGTCGGCTTAGAACCTCGCAAAGTTCAATTAACAAATCGGATTGTTGCCTGGCAAAAGCCACAAAATCATCGTTATCCATCCAAAGGGTATTCGTATCTTCAAGAGCTGTGGCGGTAACTGAGTTTGGGGCATCTAAGAATAGGGACATTTCTCCAATACTCATAAATGGCTGAACAATCATAATAGATACCGAGTCCGTTGATTCTTCGATTTCACGTTCAATAGCAACTTTTCCACTCAGCACAATATACAACACGCCTCCGACCTCGCCTTGTCGGAAAATGCATTCACCTTGAGAAAAAGTTTTTTCCTTGCATAAGGCGGCCAACACACTTATTTGCTCATCGGCTAGCTTGGCGAAGGATGATACATTACGCAAATATTTAACTTTTTCCTCTGCTGAAATCATGACTCCCTCCTCAGAGAATCATTTATTTTTAGAGCGGCCTCGACCCGTTTTTTCCTTTAGCGACTTGAAGAAGTCTGTTTCAGTTACGGTAGTTAATTCTTCATCCACGCGCGATTCATCAACGACAATTTCCATGTTTATCAAGCGGCGCTCACGATTACGCACCTCTTGCGCATTACTGATCGCAACAGCGGCCTGGATCGAAATACTTTCCAATATCCGCAAATTGCCCTCGGAAAAACCATCAACCTGGCTATTGACAAGTTCAATGGTCCCCACCACGCGCCCGCGGTACCGGAGTGAAACTCCTAAATAGGATTTCGGTTCAAACACATCCCAAGAGCGGGCGGATGTTAATGTATATTTTTCGAATGCGGCGATATCGGCAACTAACAACCCGTGACTATCGGTAAACAAACGGGGGAAGTAGTCTTTCTTAGGGCTGTAGGTCACTTTTTGGACAGTCTCATCATCGCTCATGACATCATCTCTGGTCACGTAACGTTCCAATTCTTTGTCTTGTGCATCATAAAGGCAGATTTCTGCCGCATCAAAATCGATCACATTGCCCAAAGAACTGACGACATCTTGCAGCGTATCAGATAACTCGACACTGGAACTGATTTTTTGACCAATCTCGTAAATGGTCTGTAACTCCGCCATTCGCGCCCGCAGTGCGAGAACCATGTCACTAAACACTCTGGCAAGGTGGCCGACCTCATCACCCAAAGACATGACACTGGTAATATCTGCCGGAGCAAACGACTCGCCTCGTTCGACTCGCTCGGCAGCCCTGGCTAATTTCATAATCGGTTGGGCAATGCCGCGCGCCATGAATATTGCCAACAAGAAAACAAGGGCGATCATGACAACCGCGCTCAAAGCACTTTTCCAGGCCAGATCGGAAATCGGTTCCATGAAGATAGCTTCCGACATAGCGACACCGGTAACCCAGCTCAGATTGTCGGTTGCCTGGTAACCAACGATATAGGCCTCATTGCTCTGTGGATCGACAAAACCTAAAATACCTTCGTCACTACCCAACAAGTCAGCTAATTCAGGAATTCCAACATACTGGAGCGGCTCGTCCATCACGAAACGTGCCTCGACAATTTCTTCATCTTCTGGTGAAAGTTCGGCCACACCCTTGAGATACCAATCTGTCTGATCTTCTGGCGCGCTGACCACTACGCCATCATGATCTACCAGAAAAACCGATACCGACTTACTCTTAGCGTTGATGCTGTTAAACATCTCAGTAATCGATTCGCCCTGTAATTTGATTGCCGCAACCCCCATCACCTGGTTGTATTCGTTATATACCGGCGCTGTAAAATAAAACCCCAGTTTTTTGCTCTCCCGCCCTACTAAAGCATCGAGATGATGAAACCCTTCGCGCGCCCGAAGAAAATATTGGCGATCTCTGAAAGATCTGCCTTCCACCGTAGGTAACCCATCTTGCTGAATCGAGACAATCGCGGTTCCGTCGGCGTCTAAGAGATAGACGTATTCATAATAGGTGTTCGATTCGAGAATTTTCTGAAAACGGGCTTCAGCAGCAGCCTTCGCTTCGTTATCCGTCGGATCTAGCAATATGGCCACAACCGTCGGATCACTACTTAATTGTGTCGCAGCAACTTTATTGTCTTCCAGTAATTGGTCGAAACGACCCGCCACACCAATGGAAAGATGCTCCAATTCGTCGGCTGCCATACCTTCCAAAATGTCTGTACCGAGGAATAACTGGAAGGCAGAAATAAAAATCAGCGGCACCAGAGCTGCCAGCAAAAATGCGATGGCGATTTTCTTCATCAGCGACCAATTATTGCCAATTCTCTTTGTATGATCTGAGCGCTCCATGCTGCTCTCCTTATTCTTATGCTAGCTTATTTGAAACCCACAACCCATCTCGGACCGGAATGATGACGCTGCTCAATTGAGGATGCGCTGCGATAGTTGTATTATAGGCTTGAATGCCCACAACCTGCGTGGGGAGTTCATCGGTAGGATTGTGCAAAACTTCTCCCATACAAAAAGCGTTATCGCCAAACAAAACGCCCTGCGCACAAAGGTGTTCGAGACAACAATCTAAAAGTTTCAGTGATAATTCCGAATCCGACCCGAAGTACTTATGTTTGATAACATCCTGAAAAATAACGTCGAACTCTCCCAAATCAGGCAGTAAATCAAAAACATCGCCTACCAGTATCTCAATTTGGGATTGGCAGCCGGCTTTGGCAACGAACTCACGCGCTCGTTGCGCGCGTTGAGGATCAATCTCAATGCTGATGATTTTGCAATCTGTCGGGAGGCCGCGCGCCATCCACAACGCCGAATATCCGATGGCTGTACCAATATCCAAAATCCGCTTTGGGGGGGGCTGCCGCATTTGAAGACACACTTGAAGAATAGCGCCTTCTAAAGGGCCAATAATGGGGATATTGTCGCTCTCGGCCAATTCTTCCATTTCATGGAGGACGTCATCGATGGGAGATGATGTCGCATACCAACTTAACATTTGAAGCGCGTATTCAGCAAGTGGATCATTTGATGATTGAGGAACAATAGGCAGTTCGACCCTACCATTCGGATATAGATAATCGGTGTGGACCACGTCGGTTTGAGTTTTCATAAAGATTTCTATGACATGCAACGAACGGCTAATTTCTTTAATAACTCTGTCATGGGGTGATCGGGATATTCAACGACAAAGAGTTTGGCGCTGGAGAGCGCCAACATCTCATCCGAATGCGGTAAGACAATGGCGACTTCACCACTGTAGGCTTCTTCCACTCGCGATTTGACCATTTCATCATTAAAGAGTTGGGGGGATTTATTGACAATCAGAATAATATCTGACACATCCAGGTTGCGGGCTAGCTTCACAGAAATGCTGGTGCCCTGGTAGTCTTGTTGATCGGGCCGAAGGATTATGCCCAATATATTGGTGAATGCCATTGAGAGGAGAATTTCATCGTTCAGGCCAGGGTGCGTATCGATAATAAGCACATCAAGCTCGAGAGCCTCTTGTACTTTTTTAAACCCCTCATCCAACAGATTTACATTGTAGCCATCACGCAATACACGGGCAATATCGCTGGCG
>CAYFMI010000113.1:0-10432 GCA_964344175.1 uncultured Anaerolineales bacterium | reverse complement strand
ATCTAAATAAATGAGAATATCTGGGTTGGTCAGTTGCTGCCACATATGGGGAGCATAGGAATGTTCTTGGGCAATATGCCGCACCCGGAAGCCGTGTGCTTTGAGCCGTTCGGCAAGTTCTGTTTTTCCAGAACCGCACACTCCCACAATGCCAATGAGAAGTTGTTTCTTGTCCATCGCGTTGCGTTTATTCGCGCCCGGTGAAGACAGGTAAACCAGTTTTAGGTCGCGTGGCCCCTGCGCCTGTCGTAACGACAGCCGGGACGTTAACCATGAGCGCTTTCCGGGCTAGCGGTGTTCATTTTGATCGGCCAGAGCGCTGATTTCGGTGGCCCCGCCCAATACGGCCAGAATATCGCCATTATTTATTTTTTGTTCTGGGCCGGGGTGATAGATTGGGTTTTCGTTGGCGCGGCGCAGCAACACAACACTGACGCCATAATTTTGCTCAATCTGGGCCACCGTTTGCTCTGCCAGGTGCGACTGTGCCGCAACCGTCAGACTGGCAAGCGATAAGGCCTGCCCCTCCACCGTGATTGGGCGCGTCATATCCACTCCGGCGGCTGTTGCAGCAAAAATGGGCGATGCCGTAGCCGATGTGCTGATGGCCTGAAACCCAAACTGATCTTTGAGGGCGTGGGCAAAATCATCATCGAAGATGCGCACCACCACGCGTATATCTGGGTTGAGGGTACGGGCTTTCATAGAGACTTGCAGGTTGAGGGCGTCTTGTTGTGTGCAAAGAATGATGGCGCGGGCTTTATCTACACCGGCTGCCCTTAGCGCCTCTTCGCGGGTGCTGTCGTCCTCCAAAACGGGGATACCGACATCCTGTACACTGCGCATCAGATCGGCCTTGGGTTGCAGGTCTATGGCAACCACGTCTTGGCCCAGTGAATGCAAGTGATGGGCAACCCGAAACCCCAAATGCCCCAAGCCCACTAAAACAATATGATCTTGAAAAGTTGATGCAACTGCCATTTCCCATTCCTTGCTGCGCGCCCGCCGATTGAAAAAAAGCACGCCAAAATCGGCCACGCCTTGCGCCAAAATGCCGATGCCAAGAATCGGCATCATAAAAAAGAAAATTTGAAGATACCAGGTGTCTGGGAAAGCTTCAACCGGTCCTAAAAAAACCAATGTCAAAACATGATAGGCCGATGCCGATAACCCCCCAACAGACTCACCAGCCAATATAGCCAGGCGCTGATATGCGGCCCCGCCGCCCAAAATTGCACCGGCAAAGAGGATCAACGGCCATTGGAATTCTCGCAACAACAGCCAGCTATCTCGCAGGCTGGCACGCATCTTTCGTCCAAACTGGCTGCTGTGCGATCTACTCATGGACCAATTGGCAGCCTGACTGTCATGCGCCGGATCAGATTGTGGCTGGCAAAGGGATCATCACTTGGCGAAGGGATCACTCTCAGCGCCACCACACTGATGTCATCGACCGGGCGGCCCTGGTCGAGTTTGATGGCATGTTTCAAGAGCGAGTCGGCGATGAACTGCGCCGACGGTTGTGCTTCATCGTCCAGAATCGATTGCAAACAGGTGGTCACATCCATCGATGCGCCATCTCGCGAACCGGCATGCGTGATGCCATCGGTGAAGATTACTACGGTCAGGCCGGGTTTCAATTCCACCTGATTGATAATCGGGCGGGTATTGCGGTAAATGCCAATGGGCGTACTCTCTTCGTCCAATAGCCGGATCGTTTCATCGCGCGCTACCAGCACCGGGGCCTGGTTGTTACGGGTGGAGACCAATGTATCGGTCATTAAATCGGCTGAGAGCATGTTTAAGGTTGCCGAGACTTTGCCGCTGCGCTCAGTGAACAAGGCATCAGCAGCAGCCCGGGCGGCAGCCCCGTCGCGCACGCCGTCGGCCAGCAGAGAGATGACCTTGCGCACAACAAACGATGAGACCCACTTTGCCCCTCGGCCCGAACTCTGCCCATCGGCCATAACAACCGAGACACCCCCGTTGGGGCGCTCGATCATTTCAACAGTGTCGCCACTGGTTGAAGTGGCGTATTTCTTGACTTTAGATACGGCGATTTGCACTTCCATGTTTGAATTGTACCAATAATTTAATTTTTATTGTAAGTTTCCCGGAAATTTGAGTTCACATAAAAATATGTGGAATAGTCTGTCTACCGACCCGCCAGTCGCTCTGCTCTGTGTGATGATGCTTGTAGACTTATCCGAAACCGAGGTTATGTTCTATCGCTTTTTTGCCGTGATAATAACGACCGTCCATGAGGATTGCACGATGGTGTGTACCTGCGCCTGAAGACCGGCTTGCTCGAAACGTCCCAAAGGGATTTCTACATCTTGAGGGGGCGCTTGCCCGGTGATGCGAAACAGCCAGGCTGCGCCGCGCGCATGAATTGTCTTGCCGGTGATCCAGGCAATGGGCAGCAGGACGAATGTGCCGCCAGGAACCAACACGCGGTGAACTTCCTGGAAGGTTTTTGTGTGGAAGCTATATTCTGCCGGGAAGGTGGCGACGACGTGATCGAAGTGGTTGTTAGGGAAGGGGAGTGTCTGGGCGCGCCCGTTGGTGATGTGGCAGCTCCGTTGTTTTTTCTGGAGGCGCCGTTGAGTGAGTCGCCCCATCTGAGGGCTGGCATCCACCCCGAAGATGGCTGCCCGGCGCGCGCTGAGGGCGAGTTGCAAATGTCCGGGGCCGTGACCGAGTTCTAAGATGCGCGTCCCCCGGAGAAATGGCTGCACACTCATCACCCAATCCTTCCACTGCCCCAGCGATACTGCCGCGGCAACGAAATCGTAAGCCCAGGCAAGGGGGTGATACAGCAGGTGGAAGAAAAATCTTAAGAAATGGGCAATCAGCCGCGCCATTGGGCTTAGGCAGGCAGGTCGAGCAGCATGGAGATTTTCCCCGGCAGAACACGGTATTCCAGTTCGGTGATGCTGCGCTCGATGACTTCGCCATCGGTGTGGAAGGCGGTATCTGGTTTGGTGCGGATGCGCAGCCAGGTGCTGTGGATTTCGTGGACGTCGGGATGTTCAATGTAGTTGCCCTCTGCGGGCTGCATAATCTTTGGGAGCAGGGCCAGCAACTTGAGGCGGCTGGTGACCGAACCGTGGACAAATGAGAGCTTGCCGTCAAACGGATTGGCGTGCGGCACAGTGTAGAAAATGCCTCCGGTGCGCGGGTTGTTGCCTACCGATACCATTGTGCAGGGGCCTGAGTATTGGCCGTCATCCCAGGTTAAATCCATATGCCATTGCGGGTTGCGGCCAATGGTGATGAACACCGCCAGAATATAGCGCAGAATGCCTTTTGCGCGTACCATTTCGGTCTGCTGAATGGAGACCGCGGTCTCAAACCCCACCGCCGAATTGTTGAGGAAATAGCGTTCGTTGACCTGACAGACATCTATGCGGCGGGTTTGCCCTTTGGCGATGATGCGGGCTGCTGCTATTAAATCTTTGGGAATATCCAGGTTGTCGGCCAGATCGTTGGCTGTTCCCATTGGCAGGATGCCATAACGCGTCTCGATGGGTTGGTCACCGGCTCCTTGAATCATACCGTTGACAATTTCGTTGTAGGTGCTGTCGCCTCCGGCAGCGATGATGGGATCGAAGCCGTCTTTGAGTGCCTGCGCCGCCAGTTCAACGCCGTGGCCGGGAAAATCGGACACGACCAGTTCATAATCAACCCCGGCTGCTTGCAGAGCGGTTTCCGCTTCGGGGCGGCGTTTGAGGGCGTCCCAGCGGGCGGCGTAAGGGTTGAGGATGATCTTTGCGGTCATTGTTTTTTCCTTGAAGTTCTCTGAGCGGAGCGAAATTGAATAGCTTTCTCTTGCAAGCATCTTGAGCGGAGACGCTGCCAGCAACCTTCGACTTCCGCTTCGGCACGTTCAGCGTCCGCTCAGGAACTGATTTTTGCGCGCTATGCAAACGTACTCAATAGGGAATATATTGTAATATAAACGGCAAGAAAATTCGCGCCAGACTCAAAAAGATCAAAAATCCTAAGCTGTCGGTTGCGGCGGTCACCAGTACTGAGGAGGTCATGGCTGGATCGAGATTGATATATTTGAAGGCCAGGGGCATCAATGTGCCGACAATACCGGCAACGAGCATATTGCCGATCAACGCCAACCCCAAAACCAACCCCAGGTAGGGATTGCCCTGCCAAAAGCCCACGCCTATGCCAATAATCAGGCCAATTACAATGCCCTGCAGCAGCCCCACCCAAAGCTGGCGAAAGAGAATGGCCCACACCCGCTTTGGCTGAATTTTGCCCAACGCCAGGGCGCGCACAATCATCGCTACCGTTTGACTGGCGGCGCTGCCGCCTTGCCCGGCAACAACCGATTGGAAAAAAGCCAATACGGCCACCTGGACGAAGAGATCGCCAAAGATGCTGATAACCCAAGATGCCAGCAAGGCTGTCAGGGTGTTGAGCAGCAGCCAGGGTAAGCGGCCCTTGAGCTGAGTTGTAATCGCGCTCTCCGGTTCCAGGTCGGTGTCGGCAACACTCGCCAGGCGGTAGATGTCTTCGGTGGCCTCGTCTTCGACCACATCCAGGATGTCATCGTGGGTGATTACGCCAACCATGCGTTTCTTTTCATCGAGTACCGGCAAGACCGAGAGATCGTAATGCGTCATGATGCGAGCAGCCTGTTCCTGATCGGCGGAGGCCTGGATGAAGATGACGTCCGGATCCATGATCCTGTTGATGGACGTTTGGGGTTTTGCAATGACCAATTCGCGCAGACCAACGACACCAACCAGCATTTCTGCAGGATCAACCACAAAGAGATAATAGGGTACATCGTTGTCGGGGCCGACATCGCGCAAAAATTGAATGGCTTCTTCGGTTGTGGTTTCCGGTTGCAGGCTGATGTAGGCGGTGGTCATCAGGCCGCCGGCGCTTTCATCGGCATAATCGAGCAGCGGCAGCACATCTTCCGGCTCGTCCATTTCGATGAGGGCTTGTTCGGCTACTTCGGGGCTGAGATCACCTAAGAGGTCGGCAGCCTCATCGGGATCCATTTCGTCGAGTACATCTGCCAGGCGCGCCAGCGGCATCAATTCGGCAGCATCGGCGGTTTGTTGGTCTTCCAGCTCATCAAACAGATCGGCGGTCGTGGGAATATCCAGATGCCCAAGCAGTTGGCTCTGATCTTCCTCACTCAGCATTTCGAAGACGTCTGCGCGGTCGGCATGGCGCATGCGCAAGAAGAGTGAAGCGCCTTGTCGGAATTGACGCGCTTCCAGGGCCTTGTGAATCAGTGCTACAACAGGGGTGAGTTTGGCACGTTGAGTCATGGGTCAGTATTGATGGATCATCTGTGTCTTACGGACTAGGATTTTGGACGTCGATACCCTGGGCTTTGAGCCAGGTGATGGCTTTGGCAATGGTAGTTTTTTCCCCGGTTACTTGAATATCTACCCAGCCTTCATGCGGTGTCACTTGTGCCAGCAAAATATTCACCGTTAGATCATAGCGCCGGATGAGCTGGTTGATTACCGGTACATCGAGTAAATGAGGCGGATAGACCAACCGAACAATTTGCTTGTCCATATAGGGCTCCTTTCCGGTTGTATGACGGCAAAGTTTTTACCAAGAAGTAGTTGCATTGTAGCACGAATCTCAAATCACCCCCTGGCATTTTGTGTGTGAATCTAGTGCGCGGAAGGCCTAATGCGCTTGGGCCAATTGCCCGCACCCGGCTTGGATGTCGATCCCCCGGCGCAGGCGGATGGTGCAGGGAATTCCATTTTTCTCTAAGATGGCTTGAAAACGCGCCGCTCGTTCTTGCGATGAAGCTTCACCCTGAAAACCTTGTGTAGGGTTGAGGGGAATTAGGTTGACGTGAACCAGCAGTCCTTTTAGGAGTGCGGCTAATCTCCCAGCTTGTTCTGCCGTATCGTTGACCTGGTGAATCAGCGCCCACTCGAAGGTGACGCGCCGTTTTGTCGTGTGAATATATTCCCGAACCGCGTCCATCAACTCGGTGACGGGATAGCGTTGGTTAATCGGCAGCATACTGGCGCGCAGTTCGTCATCGGCGGCGTGCATCGAGATCGCCAGGTTGACTTGCAGGTCTTCTTTTGCCAGTTGGCGGATTTTTGGCGCTAACCCCACCGTAGAGATGGTGAAGCGCCGCGCCCCCAGGTTCATGCCTTCGGGGTGATTGAGCCGCCGCAACGCTTGCAACGTCGCCTCATAATTGTGTAATGGTTCCCCCATTCCCATAACAACGATATTCGTCACGCGGTCACCCGCTTGTGCCAGCCGCCGGGCAAAGTAAATCACCTGCTCAATAATCTCGCCGCTGCTGAGATTGCGTAAAAACCCCATTTGTCCGGTAGCACAGAAGGTGCAGCCCATTGCGCAGCCCGATTGCGTGGAAATGCATAACGTTCTGCGGCGCTGATAGCGCATGCGCACGGTTTCGATCGGTTTGCCATCCGGCAGGTGGAACAAGGTTTTTAGCGTTTCCCCATCCGAAGATGCCAAATTCTCAGCGGGACGCAAATGACTGAACTCGATCTCATCGGCCAGTTTTTTGCGCAAGTTTAATGATAGCGTCGTGAATTCTTCGGGCTTTGCCCAAAACTGCTGATACAGCCCTCCCCAAATCTGCCGGGCACGATACCCCGGTTCGCCCCACGATTGCAATAGGGTGGTCAAGTTGGGGAGGTCGAGATCAAAGATGAAGGGTTTTGAAGTCATAACAGCATTAAATCCTGATGAATTTTATACAGATAGTACTTACGCAGTTCGATGAAAGATGTTCCGAAAATAGGGGTGTGTGGGGGGCGTACCCCCACACACCCCTATTTTCGGGCAAGAGCATAACTCCTAACAGGAAGGTTTTCCCTGTACAAGTGCGTAAATCTTAAAGATTTAAGAAGTCTTTAGGATTTTGAGTTATCCAATAGATTGACCAGCGCGGTCAGATCCTCAATGACCAGATCGGGCGCGGGCAGCCAGGCCTCTGCCTGTGTGCGGCTGGTCACCCCGGAAAGCACCAGCGCCGCCGGACAGCCCATTTTTTGCGCCCCGGCAATGTCGGTTTCCAGCCGGTCGCCAACGACCAGTGTTTCGGCAGGTGTGGTTCCCAGGCGTTCCAGCGCAGCGCGGTACATGAAGGTTTCTGGTTTTCCAACGATGGTCGGCGCGGCATAGCAAGCCGCCTCGATGGCCGCCAGCATCACCCCAGCTCCGGGAACCTGTCCCTGCGGTGTAGGGAAGGTGCGGTCGGGGTTGGTGCCCAAAAATAGCGCACCGTTACGAATCAGATGGTTAGCCCGTTTGACCTTCTCATAGCTGAATTGTCTATCCAAGCCGACGACAACGGCCAGGGCGTTATCGGAATTGTGTTGAAAACCTTGGGCTGCCAGGGCCTCGACCAGGCCGCTCTCGCCAACGACGCATATCGCCCCGCCCGCTGGAAATTGACCGCGTAAATACTGTGCCGTAGCCTCTGATGAATTGATCACCTGCCAGGGTTCTAGCTGTACGCCGCAGCCGCTCAAACGCTCGATATACTGCGCCGGTGTGCGGGTGGAATTGTTCGTCGCCAGCATCACCCCCAGGCCGCGGTCGCGCAAACGCTTAAAGATCGCCGGAAGATCGCCAAGCAGTTCGCCGCCCCGCCAGATCACGCCGTCCATGTCTAGTATGAGGGCACGGATTTTCGAATGGTCGAAGAATCTCATCGGGTGCTCACCTTTACAAAAAGGGGTGTTCAGGAGTTTTGCATCCGAACACCCCTTTTGGGATATTGTTGCCAGGTTGTGCAGCCTAGTGTTTATTTGCTCTTTTCGGGAACTTCCAAAATCTCGTCAACAAGGCCGTAGTTCTTCGCTTCACCGGCGTCCATCCAGTAATCTCGGTCGGTGTCTTTCTCAATCTGCTCGACATCTTGACCGGTGTGCTTGGCTAAAATTTCGTTCAGGCGGGTCTTCAGGCGCAAGATCTCTTTGGCCTGAATTTGAATGTCGGTGGCCTGACCTTGTGCGCCGCCCAAAGGCTGGTGCATGTGGATGGTGGCGTGAGGCAGGGCATAGCGCTGTCCGGTAGCACCGGCGGTCAGCAGCACCGTCCCAAAGGATGCGGTCATCCCAACGGCTACGGTGCTGATTGGGTTGGGGATCATTTGCATGGTGTCGTAGATCGCCAGCCCGGCATACACCTGCCCGCCGGGAGAGTTAATATACATTTGGATGGGGGCTTCGGCGTCTTCCTTGCTGAGGTGCAGCAATTGCGCCACAACCAGGTTAGCAACCTGGTCGTTGATGGGGGTTCCTAAGAATAAAATGCGATTCTTCAGCAGCATGGCGAAGACGTCGTAAAGGCGCTCACCGTGCGGGGATGATTCAATCACATAGGGGGTCAATAGGTTGGGTGTGGAGATGTTCATTCGTCCTCGCTTTCGTCTCCAGTAGGTGCAGATTCGGCTTCTTCCGCGGGCGCATCATTTTCTGGCTCGGGGGTGGGATGGGGTTCCTCGGGAGCAGCCTGCCCCTCGGAGGCTGCCTCACCAGCCTCGGCTTCAGCTTGATCTTCCGCTTCGGGAGGCCAGGGTTCGCCCTTGGCGATAGCCGTCAAATATTCCACAGCTTTGCGCAGAGTCATATCCATGGCAATACTGTGAATCATATTGGCAAGTTGTCCGCCTTTTTGCAGGTCTTTGATCTGTTTGGGAGTCAGGTTCGCTGTGACATTATCAATAACCCGCCCGGTAGTTTCGCTGAACTCATCTTCGTCGGGCTTAATGCCCTCCGCTTCAACGATCTCGTAGAGCGCCAACTCACGGCGGACAGTTTCTTCGGCGGCGGTGGCGAGTTCTTCTTCGAACTCTTCTTCGCTTTTGCCGCTGAACTGTTTGTAGACAGCTAAACTGAGGCCTTGTTGAGAGAGGCGGTATTCCAGGTTGGTGATAATATTGCGTTTCTCGTCCTCAACAGCCTGGGGGGGGTACTTAATTGTGCTGTCTTCGATCAGTTGAGCAATAACCAGGCCCTCGTATTCTTCTTGGTAGGCCTGCGCAGCCTGATCTTCGAGGTGTGATTTTACGTCGTCTTTCAGTTCGACCAGGGTTTCAAAATCGCTGGCGGTTTTGGCCAATTCGTCATCCAGTTCCGGTAAGGAGAAAGACTGCACATTGGTCACTGCAACCTGGTATTCGACCTCTGCGCCGCGAAAATCTTCGTCTTCAAAGTCGTCGGGGTAGGTGTATGTGAAGGTCTTCTCTTCGTTGGGGGAGAGACCGGCCAAGTGGGCAGAAAAGCCCTCGAAGAATTGATGGTCGGTGGCGCTGTCGGCTTGCCCCAGGCGAGCCGATGAGAATTGTTGGTCGAAGATTTGTGCGCTAGCTTCATCTTCGGCATTCAGGCGCTTGGCGCTCACCCGCAGATAGACAATGTCGCCATCTTCAGCAGGGCGTTCGACCGCCTCGGTGACGGCATTTTGCTGACGAATATTTTCGAGAGTTTCATCGACTTCTTCGTCACCGACCTGCGGCGGCTCATAAGGAATTTCGATGGCCTTATAGTCGCCGAGTTCGACCTCAGGCCGCAACGGGACAATGAACTCGAATTTGGGCGGATCAAAGCTCTGGACCTCTTCAAGCCTTCCAGGGCCATAAGGTTCGATCTCGGCGGCGTCTAGCACTTTGGGGTAGACGTCGTCAATGAGAATTTCCAAAGCATCTTCGACAATGGCTGCTTCGCCGACATTTTTGACAATCACATTGTAGGGCGCTTTGCCAGGGCGGAACCCCGGAATTTTCACCCGCTTGGCAATGCGACGTGCGGCCTGATGTTTGGCTTTTTCCCAGGGGTCGCTGTCAATTTCAGCTTCAATTTTGATTTGATGGTCATCAAGGTAGTGCTTTTCGATTTTCAAGGCCTTTTCCTTCTTTCGGGCAATAGTGCAGGGCGGATTATATCACGCTGAATTTAGATCAGACATGCGCCGCCAGGTTTCAGGGGAATGATTTATATGATTCTAATAAAGTGGAGTTACGCACGCATATTTAGGCAAGGAACTTAGGAAAAAAGGTGAGGGATGCTCCCTTGAGCCCCCCTTCTTCCGGGGTCTTTTGGGGGGACTGCGTAAGTCCGATAAACAAGAATGAAGGGCGTCAACTGACGCCCTTGCGGGAGTAATGCATTCAAACTGTAGGGAAGGTGGGGCTCGAACCCACACGCCTTTCGGCACGTGATCCTAAGTCACGCCTGTCTGCCAATTCCAGCACTTCCCCGGCAGCGAAATTATACGCCAGGGTTTTGTCAGCGTCAATGTGGGGGCTTTTCGAGTCAGGGCTTTCCCTGCGCAAGTGGGTAACTCCTCACATTATGACTCACGGCTTTCTTAAATTTGTGCTATACTTTACTTTCCGGTAAGTGGGTAGAGAAAATGGTCTCAACACGTGGTAGAG
>CAYFMI010000112.1:0-11150 GCA_964344175.1 uncultured Anaerolineales bacterium | reverse complement strand
CTAGTTTTTCTTTAGCGACATCGTCATAAAAATCGGGCGACAAGATTCCCGGAAAATCGGCACAGTCTGTAAAAATACTCTCACCCATACAAGGGCAATTGTCTTTCACTTCGTCGGGCAAATGCTGACGGTCGCTCTTGGGGAAACCTGTCAAACAGGGATCATCCATAAGCTTATCCCCCATGTGGGAAGCTTTGATAAAACCCTCCCAAACCCAACGCGAAGACATCACTACGCTGATTGGCCTTCCCCCAGGAATGACATCGATCGGTAAAAGTGCGCCTGCGAAAAGAAACTGCGGCACAAGGATTGTTATCAGTAGCAGCATGGCTGAATTCTGATTCGGGGCAATCGCCGAAATCGTCAGACCAACCAAATACCCCGAAAGGCTTCCCAAAAACAGGGTCACAAAGAAAGCCACATAATCCAGCGTACTTGGAATTACCGGTCTTACAAAGGCGATACGGAAAGCCATCAGCACTGCGGCCTGGTAGATCGCCAATACCACACCTACCCAAACCTTCGACATCAGGTAGGGGAATATTTTTAAATTTACAGCCCGCTCACGCTTGTAAATATCTGCTTCTTTCACAATTTCACGCACACTACTCAAGGACCCGGCCAGAATGGCAACAATCGCCAACATATACCATTGTGAAATCACTAATTCTACATCGCCGTCCACCGAGTCGAAAAGATCTTTCCCCCATATGAAATCCATCAACCCCAGAATTGGCGCTAAGGCCAGCATCATCACCAGGGATATTTTGTCCTGAAGGATAATCTTAAGGTTGCGCGCCGAGAGCGTGAAAAACTGACGCACCCCTGAAATGCGGCGTTTATGAGTAGGCGGTCGCTGAGCCTGGGACGGCACAGTGGAGCGGGCAGCCGTATCCCACCCCATTATTTGAGCATAGATATGCGAACTGAGATACCGCTCGCGCCATTCTTCGGGTTTACCGCGCGCATTATCGTTAAGGATGCGATAAATATCGTCGAACTCCATATCCTTTTCGCGGCGTTCGCGCTCGGTGCGGTACGTATCGAAATATGCCAATGCATCTTCCGGTGCGCCATAAAAAGCCAGGTTGCCGCCGCGTGCCAAAAAGACCGCTTTATCACACAGCATCACGTTTTTGGTAGCATGCGTAATGAGGATGACCGTGCGCCCCTGGTCGGCGAGACGGCGCATCAATTTCATCATATCGTACTCGGTTCCAGGGTCGAGGCCGCTGGTCGGCTCATCTAAGAAAAACAAGCGCGGTTTGGTGAGTAATTCCACACCAATCGAGACGCGCTTCAATTGCCCGCCGGAGAGACGGGCAATGGGAATATCTTTCCGTTCGGTGAGGTCGAGCACATCCAGCGCTTCGCGCACCGTTGCCTGGCGCTCCGCCGGGCTGGTATCGGGCGGCATCCGCAAACGGCCTACAAAATCCAGCGCCATCTCTGGGGTCAATTCCAAATGCACAATGTCCTTCTGCGGAACATAACCAATATCATTTCGGAAAAGATCATAATGGGCATAGAGGTCAAGCCCATTAACGGTCACACTGCCGTGACTGGCGGGCCAATAACCGCTGATAGCGTTCATAAACGTGGTTTTGCCCGCGCCGCTCATACCTACCAGAGCTACAAATTCATTCGGCTCGATATTGATGCTGATATCTTTGAGTAGATTCAACGTGGACGAAACCTGCTGATTGATGTTACGCGCCTCAATGCGGATGCCCTGCTCAACCTGACCCTGAAGCTGATCGCCAGAAAGTACAAATATATATGGCCCAATGCGAATCTGGTCCCAATCTTTCAGGTAAGCTTCGCGGTCAATGCGTTCTTCGTTGACATAGATACCATTGGTACTGCGCAGGTCTTTGATGCAAAAGCGCTTGCCCATGCGCTCGATGACAGCGTGATAGCGGCTTACCAGGGGATGATTCAGTACAACTTGATTATCCACCGCCCGCCCAATCGTCACCTTTTCGTGAGCTGTTAAATTCATCGTGCGTATTGCGGATGGCGTCGCGGAAATTTCGGCATCCAGCATGGTATGATCAGCGGCAGCAGGCGCCATCGCAGCCACCTGTCCAGGCATCATCATTGTCCCGCTCGCCGCAGGTAACCAGCCGCCTTCTTGCGGGGTCTCGACATATAGCGTTACTCCCCCTATGGTGATAAACTGCCCAACCTGAATCGCATATTGTTGATGCGGGTTCAGCGTCACGCCCCCAACCTGGGTGCCATTGGTCGAACCGGTATCTGTAATAAAAAGATTCGGGCCAGCGACAGCTATTTTTGCATGGTGCCGCGATATCTGGTCATCATCCAGCGGCAAATCGTTTTCTTCACCGCGGCCTATCATCGACTCGCCTGTAACAAGAATATGCGTCTTCCATTCTCCATCAGCAAAGCGATACCGCAAATGAAAAGCGCTCTCTGATCTGGCCGCCGCATCATCCGAAACGTAGGTGGCATCCATCCCCGGTACAAAAACCATCAGGGAAAATCCCCCAATAGTCATTATCTGCCCTGGCATGACTGGGTGAGTTGTCTGGGGTATAAGAGGCTGCCCATCTAAAAGAGTGCCATTACTTGAGCCAAGATCGGTGAGCAACCATTGTTCCCCCCTTTTGCTCAACTGTGCATGCTGACGAGAAACCTCGCGATCGTCGAGAACCAGGTCATTTTCCCCGCCGCGCCCTATATATACTTCATCCTTCAAAACAACAAATTCTTGCCAATTGCTTTCTCCCAATCGATACTTCAGAACAAGCTGAGAATCCATGCAAGCGCCTCCAATTATGCATCAGTTAAAACCGTGTTTCACTTATAACAAACTTGTTCAACACGTGCAATAGCCCCAACCGACTATTGCACCAGGGCTTTCTTAAAGTCGAAACGAAAAGCGCTTTTACCGCTGAGAGCGCAAAGAACGCAGAGAAAAATTTAAAAAACTCAGCGAACCCGGCGTTCTCTGCGGTAAATTTCTGGTATAGCACAAATTTAAGAAAGCCGTGACTATTGCACAGATGGCGCTTGAAGTTTCACTTCAGGGCGATTACAATCAACAACGCGCCCCAACTGAAGAACCCCGCCGCAAGCAGCAGGATATTCTGTTTTTTCCGCATAAAAGCCAGATGGAATCTCCTGTGATATTTTCTTACAATTGCGGGCTGTTCCATAGCATTTCCTGTAAAACACTAAACTCACCTGGTAAGGAGTCCCCATGGCCGAGACCGCATTTCAAGATTTATACCCCGATCAGTGGAGCCACTGTTATGGATGTGGCCGCCTCAATGAACATGGTTTGCAGATAAAAAGCTATTGGGATGAAGCAACCGGCCAAACACTGGCCTGCTATCATCCGCAGCCATACCATATCGCCATACCCGGCTTCGTCTATGGAGGGCTGATCGCATCATTAATCGACTGTCATGGCACCGGCTCGGCAGCCGCCGCCATGCACCGAGCGTCAGGCAACCCCAACGACAAAACTCCTTATCCCCGCTTTGTAACAGCTTCTTTACATGTCGATTATCTCAAACCAACTCCCGCAGGTATCCCACTCGAATTACGCGGCACAATACGAGAACTCCAGGGGCGAAAAGTAATTGTCGATATTACCCTCTCTGCACAAGGGCAAATTACCGCCCGCGGGGAGGTCGTAGCCGTGCAAGTACCCGAAGAATGGAACCCCTAATTGAAAGTGACAATCCCATGACGTTAGATATTTCCCGCATTCGCGCCCTATGCTTTGACGTTGATGGCACTTTGAGCGATACCGACGACCAGTTTGTTCAAAAATTAATCCAAAAACTCCACCATCTGCGGTTTCTCTTCCCAAACAAAGACCCGCGCCCCTTTGCACGCCGTTTCGTCATGACGGTGGAAAGTCCTGGAAATTTTCTTTACGGAATTCCTGATCAATTAGGATTTGACTCTACTCTGGCAAAAATGGGCGATTCGCTCTACAGCCTGGGGTTGGGCAAAGACCCCAAGCCATTTCTACTCATTGCGGGAGTCCGAGAAATGCTTACCGCACTGCGAGAGCATTACCCCCTGGCCGTTGTCAGCGCCCGCGGCGAGCGCAGCACAGGATGGTTCCTCGATCAGTTTGAGTTGCGACCTTTTTTCCAATGCATTGCCACAGCGCAAACTTGCCGCTACACCAAGCCCCACCCCGACCCCATTCTGTGGGCCGCGAAACAAATGGAAGTCTCTCCCGAAGAATGCTTAATGATTGGCGATACAACCGTAGATATTCTGGCAGCCAATGCTGCCGGCGCTCAATCTGTAGGTGTTTTATGCGGCTTTGGTGAAGAGGAAGAACTGCGAAAAATCGGCGCGCAGACGATATTGCGCACCACCGCAGAATTAGAAGTCTTACTTATCTCATGATAATTCATCGTGGTGCCGGGGCTACTCTTATTACAAATCGAGAAAATACTTTGCGCAATCCATGTATATTTTTGCTGTACCTTACAAATGCGCAGCCCCGTTGGTAACAAAACTGTAACGCAATAAGCCTTCACGGCTTTCTTAAAGTCGAAACGAAAAGCGCTTTTACCGCTGAGAGCGCAAAGAACGCAGAGAAAAATTTAAAAAACTCAGCGAACCCGGCGTTCTCTGCGGTAAATTTCTGGTATAGCACAAATTTAAGAAAGCCGTGAATAAGCCTTCAGTAGCTATTGAAAAGCCCCCTGATGTAGCATATAATCGAAGCACTATGAGTACTAAAAAACGTTGGTTGACGCTGGTTTTCGCGCTCATTGTACTATATGGGTTGCCCTGGTCTTCCGCCATTGCCCAAACGGGTGAAGGCGGGCGCTTCTTTCCAGAAACCGGGCACTGGGTATCTGGCCCATTCTTAGCGAAATACGAAAGCGTGCCTAATGGGGAAGAACTTTTTGGGCAACCCATCAGCGGCGTTTTCACCGTTCAGCCAGGCGGCTTCGAGGTGCAGTATTTCGAAAAGGCGCGTTTCGAAATACACCCTGAGAACACCCCTGAATTACAAGTTCAATTGTCCCTCCTGGGGCAATTCTTATACACACCGGGCAATCCGGTGGCTATTCCCGACAATCTCCCCGCATGCCGCTCATTCCCTGAGGCCGATCACGCCGTATGCTACGCTTTCGAAGAATTTTTCGAAACGAACGGAGGCATTGGGCAATTTGGATACCCAATTTCAGGTTTCGAAATCCATGATGGCTGGATCTCGCAATATTTCCAGCGCGCCCTCTTTGAGTGGCATCCTGAAAACCCACCTGGGGAACGCGTCGTTTTGGCAAATCTAGGCAGTCGCTTTTTCAATTTCAACAATGAAGATCCGCTTCATCTAAAGGCCAAGCTGACCGATAATATTCCCCAACAAATTGTCAGCGATCTGCAAATTTATGCGTTTGTGGGCAAGCCTATTTTGCCCGTAGATGAAAATCTACAAGAGATTTACGTAATCGTTTACGATCAGAACTTCAACCCGGTACATGGGGCTATCGTATCTTATCTAATCGAACTGCCGTCTGGGAATTCACTCTCAGATTCAATAGGATCAACTAATCTGCAAGGCATCAGCAGCGCGACAATGATTTTCCCCGAAAAATCCCGCGGTACAATCGAAATCGTCATTACGGTTACACTCAAAACAGCGATACAGGAACAAACCCTGACATCATTTCAGGTTTGGTAGTTCAACAGAGGTAAATCTGGGAACTTACCCAGTTTGGCGAGAATTTTCCTAGAAGCAGGGATGATCCGCAAATGCGTCCAACTTAAGCAGAAAAGCGTGAGCCAGATTGAATTGCTCACGCTTTTATTTTTGTGGGGGATAGGTGTTTATTAGATCGTATCTAACAACCGTTGATATTTTTCTTTATCTGGGGGATCAAGCTGCACAATCCGACGGATCATTTCCCCGGCGCCAGCTTTATCGCCGGCTTCGAGCAGTAATTCACCAGCTGCGTCATAATGCTGAATGGCGCTGTCAGTACGGCCAACTTTTTGGCATTGGGCCGCCAGTCGATAATGAATCATGGCCTGGTTGGGTTGCTCTTGGGTCAATTCTTCTAACAGTGCAATGGCATCGCCCGTAGCGCCAATCTCTGCCATGTGGGTAGTATATTGGTCAATAGCCACTAATGCTTGCTCTGATTCGTTTAAGTTAAACAACAGCCCGATCTGCCCGCGATAGGCTTCGCCGTCGTCTGGCCGTAGCGCACAAATTTGCCGATACAATCTAGCCGCCTGGCGCCAATTCAGGCTCTGCGTCTCGATATCGGCTGTACGGTGCAAAATGCGAACCTGCCAATCCTCATAATTTAGCGACTGTTGAGCCAGTTGCAAAGCACTTGAATAAGCCTGACGCGTCTCTGCAATCTCAGCCATGCTGTAGTGTACTTCAGCCAGTTTTAGATACGCATCTATGGCCTCATCGATTTGCCCCCAATTGACAAGATGGTCTATTAATTGCCGACGAGGCTCTAAATCCATCGGCACCATATCTACTACCCGTCTCAACATGCTGATGGCTCTGCTGGATTCGCCACGAATGCTATAGGCGCGTGCCACCACGCTGAATTTCTGAGAAGCCTCGGCCAAACGATCTTTCGATACCAGTAAATCGCCCAAGACAATATGGAGGGGTAAATACGTAGGGGCGCGTTGTAAAGCGAATAATATCTCTTCGAGAGCAGCCCCCAATTGCCCGGCACGGGCCAGGCTTCGGACATTGCTCATGGCCATGACAATATCACTACTGCTTGATTCAAGCAATATTTCTGCCAGCGGTGTCGGCATATCATTGCTATCTTGTTCGCCTAATTGCCTGCGGGCATTCATAAGGTGGGAACGCCAATTTGGGCGCACCAATAATTCGTGTACATTCTCGCAAAGTTTTTTCTGGCGAGATTCATCTTTGTCTCGCGAGAACGATTCCATCAGCGGATCGTACAATTCGCGCAAATCGTCAGCATGGTGAGGAGCGACGACCTGGGCATCCGCCGAACGCAATGCTTCGAGATAGCGCAAAGCGGCTTTAGAAAATTTTCCGCGTCGATACCAAATATCGCCCAAGATCAACCGAGACCCCAAAGAAAAATCGACATGGGGCAAGGCTTTTTGCAAATGACGAACGGCACTTTCTAATCGGTCGGAATCAGCTTGAATAACTCCTAAATTAAAATAAGCTGCTGGCGCATCTAACCCCGCAGCAATAGCGCCTTTAAGCTCTTCAGCAGCCTGATCGGTTCCGCCGCTGGTCAACATTTCGACCGCCTGGCCCAGGTGGAGCATAATCTTCGCCCGATCCGCATTCTTTGAAAATACCGGGCTGGCCCCACTGACAATGGCTTGCAAGCCGCGGCGGGTAGATGGCTCTTCGGAGCTTTCTTCTTCACTGGATTGCTCAAAGAAAAGGCGTGCCAGGCTTGCCATTGCTTCCTGGCGCGCTTCATCAATCGGATTCAATCCGCTTTCTTGTGCCTCCGCCTTAGGCTTCGGGGAAGATGCCGGTGGTATATTTGTCTTCCCAAAGGGGCCAGTGCCACCCTGTGGGCGGGCTGGCTTTGGTAGCAAGGTCCCTGCTCTAAGCATCGCCAAAGCCTGCCGCACTTCCTGGTTGGCGGGATCAACTTGCATGGCCCGATTGATCGATTCGAAAGCCTTCTCTTGCTGCCCGGCGTGCTGGAAAAGACTGGACATATGTAAATATTCGCGCACTGCCTGGGGCTTACGCTCAATCCGTTCGTAAACAACGGCCAGCCGAGTATGCGCTTGCAAATTTTCGGGGTTTAACGAAACCGCGCGCGACCAGTTTTCGATGGCTTTATCGGCATTTTTTTCTTTCAGGTATAATTCCGCCGCCCGCTCCGAGAGCTTCGAAGCTCGCTGAGGCTGCCCCATATTTTCATATATCGTGGCTGCTTTTTCTAAAGGTACAGGGTCGGTTGGCGATACTTCGGCGGCACGCAAATAATAGCGCAACGATTTTTCAAGTTCCCCCATATTCAAGAATGCCAATGCCAAACTGGTAAGCGCTTTAGGATCATCGGGTTTCGCTTCTAGCGCCTGTCCATACAATGCCGCCGCACGATCCCACTCCTGCTCCCATGCGGCGGAGTGTCCCTGATTCATCACCTGCTGATAACGTTGATCTTGATCCATAGCAATCTCTATTTAGACGATACCTTCATGCATTTTTGCCCAATTGGGGTTCGATGCACCCCACACCCTGGGCTATGGGGTGCATCGAACCCCAGTCCGGGCCAACCCGCGCTTCCGTTTGAAGGGGGATATCCAACGAAAATGCGCTTTCCATGGCGGTGCGCACAACCTCGACCGTCGGTTCTAATTCATCTGTACTACATTCTAGCACTAATTCATCATGAACTTGCAGCAGCATTCGAGAAGACAACCCTGCCTTTTGCAATGCTTCAGCGACTCGCAACATTGCAATTTTCATAATATCTGCAGCAGTACCTTGAATAGGTGCGTTGATGGCTTCGCGTTCCTCACGATTGCGGATTTGCTGGTTCTGGGCATTTACCAATCCGGGGAAATAACGCCGCCGTCCCAACATTGTCTCAACATAGCCCTGCCGGGCAGCGCTCTCACGAATGCCATCGAGGTATTGTTTTACACCTGGGAATTTTCGGAAGTATGCGGCAACGAAATCTTCCGCCTCTGCCAGGGTTAAATCGGTTGTACGGGTCAGGCCGAAGGGACTCATCCCATAAATCAAGCCAAAATTGATCGCCTTTGCGTGCCGGCGTTGGGTGCTGTCAATGGAATCTAAGGGCACATCAAACACAGCAGCGGCTGTCGTTGCATGAATATCCTGCCCCTTGCGGAAAGCCTCCAGCATGGCTTTGTCCTGCGCCATATGTGCGGCAATACGCAGCTCAACCTGAGAATAATCTACCGCCAGCAATCGATGCCCCGGCGCAGCAATAAAGGCTTTGCGAACACGCCGTCCAAGTTCGGTGCGAATGGGGATATTCTGTAAATTGGGGTCTGAGGATGCCATTCGCCCGGTGCGGGAGCCAGCCTGATTGTACGATGTGTGGACGCGGCCTGTTTGGGGGTTAACCTGCTGAGGCAGCGCATCTACATAGGTGGAGCGCAACTTGGATAATTCGCGATACTCGAGAACCAGCGCCACCACCGGATGCCGCTTTTCCAACAACTCAAGCACGCCAGCAGCCGTAGAATAATATCCGCTGGCGGTGCGGCGCGTTCCGTCTGGCGGCACGATGCCCAAGCGGTCAAACAGGGCTTCCGAAAGCTGCTTGGGGGAATTTAAATTGAATGGCCCGCCCACAGCACGATAGACTTGATCTTCAATTTCCTGAGTACGCCTCTGAAGTTCGTCCGACATTCCGGCGAGAAACGCCGCGTCCAGTCCAATCCCGGTCATCTCCATGTCGGCTAATACTTCGATCAATGGCATTTCGATCTCTTCGAACAATTCTTTGGCCTGGGCTTCTTCTAGCTCAGCCTTGAGTTGCGGCAGTAATTGAATGACCACAACTGCATCATCCGCAGCGTAGCTGGCCGCATCGGTAATCGGTACTTCGGCCATGCTGCGCTGTTTTTTGCCCTTGCCGATTAATTCTTCAATCTCCTGCATCTGATGGCCCAGCCGCACCCAGACGAGTTTCTTCAATCCCAGGTTACGCGAATCAGGGTTAATCAGCCATTCGGCAATCATACTATCGAAACTCAGCGGCGTAACCTGCAAATCGTACCGAGCTAACATGACATAATCGTACTTCAGGTTATGCCCAACTTTGGGAATAGCGGGGTTGGTCAGTGGCGCAGACAAGGCCTGCATGACCGTTCCGATAGGGAGCTGCTTTCCTTGTTGATGCCCAACCGGGATGTAATAGCCTATCTTTTCATCTACCGCCAGGGAGATGCCAACCAATTTGGCTTGCATTTTGTCGGTGGATGTCGTTTCGGTGTCGAAAGCAATCACATCGGCGTTGTTCAGCGCGCCAACCAGGTCATTCAATGCAGATTGCGTATCGACAATTTGCAGCGTGAAACGAGTCTCGCCAGGCGCTACCGCACGGGAGTCTTTGGGTGCATCGCCAAACAGCGACAATTGCTGCCCCGCGCGCGGGGGTGCGCTAATGTAGCGCTGCTGAAGAGCATCCAACCGCTTCAGCAGTGAGAGAAATTCCAGTTCCCGAAAAACAGCCTGAACAGCTTGGGGATTGAAATTATCGGGACGCGCTTTATTCAAGTCGAGGGGAATATCCAGATCTACTACAATGGCGGCCAATTTCTGGCTGAGATACGCATCCTCGCGACCGTTCTCTAAGCGGGTACGCACACCGGGTTTGAGTTCATCCAGATTGGCGTAGACACCATCCAGCGTGCCATATTGACTTAAAAGCACGGCAGCGGTCTTCTTGCCCACACCTTTCACTCCAGGGATATTATCGGACGAATCCCCCATCAGCGCCTTGTAATCAACAACCTGATCGGGGCGCACCCCCAAACTGGCCTCGACATCGGGCGGGAGATAATCTTTCGCATCTGAAAGAGAGCGCCCTGGCAAATTGACAATCACGCGCTCGTCCACAAGCTGAAGCAAATCTCGGTCTCCGGTAAAGATTTTTACCCCCAAACCCTGAGCAACGGCTATTTGGGTTACGCTGCCAAGTACATCATCGGCTTCGTACCCCTCGCGCTCTAAACGCGGGATATTGAAAGCATCTACCAACGCCCGAATGCGCTTAATTTGAATACGTAAGTCATCGGGCATTTTCTCGCGCGTGGCTTTATAGTCCGGATAGATCTCATCGCGAAACGTTTTCCCGGTGTCGAAAACCACAGCCAGATAATCGGGATCTTCTTGTTCCAATATGCGCAGCAATACACTGGTGAAACCATAAACCCCCGCCGTCGGTTCACCCGAGGCTGTAATCCAACGGCTGGTTGGCTGTCCGCTGGTGAGCGCAAAATAGGCACGGTAAGCCAATGCATGACCATCAATGAGATAGAGTATAGGCGGCATCGCAATTTTAGTAATGGGTGATTAAAGTTAGAATTACTGTGCCCCTTGGTGGGAGCGGACATTGCCGATAAATTCTTGAACCATTTGTTTCGAAAAAGGATCGCGGCCATTGACGATCAAATACCCCGAA
>CAYFMI010000111.1:0-11486 GCA_964344175.1 uncultured Anaerolineales bacterium | reverse complement strand
ATCACGAAAGGAGTGTGCCGGAAAGCAATGTCGCAATTCCAGCCTGCTTGGTTAACCCAGAATGCCGTTTTTAGTAAACTTCCTTCAGCTGAACTCGATTTACTAAAGCGATCAGTTATCCCACGACGGTTAGGAAAAGGCGAATTCCTCTGTCACCAGGATGAGATTTGGCCTTATTTGGTATATGTAAAATCGGGGAAATTGCGCTGGGCGATGCTCTCGGCAGGCGGGAAAGAACATCAACTATTTGCCCTTGCCCCAGAGGAAATCTTTTGGGCGCACTCATTTTTCGATGACGAACCCATGCCAGCGTCCTTGGTAGCAGCTCAAAAAACACAGGTTTACCTATGGAATCGGGAGGATATTTTGCCTCTTCTGTACCGCAACCCAGATGCATTGTTCGAAATCAACCGAACGCTAACGGGGATTATGCGGCGGGCGCGTGAAATCATCTATGGATTGGCTTTTCAACCGGTGGCAGGACGTCTGGCAAATTTCATTTTATCCAGTCTGAGTGATCCCGAAAATGCCTCCCTCGAGCGGGATATGACCCTTGAAGATATTGCTACGGTTTGTGCGACCTCGCCCGAGGTGGTTTGCCGTTTGTTATACCAGTTCCAGACCGATGGCGTGGTGAAGATCACGCGCACGCGCATCACCATCAACGATCAGGATACGTTACGGCAATTAGCGGAAACCGATTAAAAATTTTTGCGCCGATGAATTGCCGTTATCCCAATTCGGCTTTTGCCTCAAGCCCTTGACGGTCTAATATTTGAATTTGATGCCGCGCTACCTGGATCAGTCCATCTTCGACAAGTTTTCGCAGGGCGCGGTTGAGTACATCGGGGACAGTACCCAGCCGGGCAGCCATTTCTGCCTGGGTTGCCCAGCGGTGGCGTTTTAATGCTTCGCCCTTTGCCTGTTCCAACAACAACCGGGCTAATCTCGCTTCCACCGAGCGCAGTGACAAATCTTCCACCAAGCGGACAAGATATTGAATTTTCTCAGCCAGATCTTGAACCAGGAGCCGGGCAATATGCGGGTTTTCGTCCAGCAGGCGCAACATGGCTGCGCGCGTTACCAGCCACAGCGTGCTTTTTTCCAGGGCGGTTACGGTGGCCTGGTTGGGTGCGCCGGTAAAGACACTTAAGGCGTTGAATGTCTCTCCGGGGCCAAGTGTCTGGAGTACCTGTTCGCGGCCATCGTAGCCAATCTTAATGGCTTTAACCCAGCCGCTTTCAATGATGTGTAAGCCAACACAAGGTTCTCCTTCGATCAACACAACCTGTTCTGGCTCATACACCCGGCGGATTGTCTCCTGGCTGACCAAATTTAAAGCTGCTTCATCCAACGCTGAAAAATAGGGTACTTTCTTCAGGATTTGATTCACAGTTGAGGGGGAATTTTTCGTAGCCATCGCGTATTGGATAATTTTACCATTTCTAAAAGGCTATTATTCTGATGCTGTCAGAAAGATTCCCGAAAAAAGGGGGATCAGATGTGCGGAACACATCTAATCCCCCTTTTTTCGGATGATTACCAGCCATGTTTTACGCGCACACATGGGACTCGAAGAGCATACCTTTCCCGTCTATTTTAGACTTAAGTCGTTAACTTTTCAACCAGAAGCGCATATATTTGAAATCATACAAGCCCTTCGTAAAGGAGAAAACGATGAACAAAACTTTCAATAAGATCGCAGCTGTATTCACCTTCATCATTGGCGGGATGGCCATTTTCGCCGGTGGGCAGGTGCTGCTGGGGAACGACCCGGGCTACTACGTCATTAATTGGCTGCCGCTGTACAACTACACAATGGGCATCTTCAGCCTTTTCATAGTTGCCGGCCTGATATGGGTCAGCAATAGATACGCCCCAATCATGGCACTTGTCACATTTGGCCTGCATGCTTCCGTTATGCTAATTATTCAAACCGTCTACAAAGATGTGGTCGCTTCGGACAGCATAAGAGCGATGACCGTGCGCCTGATCGTTTGGTCAATCATATTGATTCTGATGTTTGTTCAAACACGGAAGGATAAAGAAAATACCCCATAGAAAGCGCCAGCGCTATGCACACGAATCCAACCCAGGTTGCACGCCTGAAAACCCTGCTGACAAGCATCCGCCATTTCGACAGCCTCTCACCTGAACTCCAGGGAAAATTAGCAGCAGCAGCCACGCGCTGCACTTTCCTCGCCGATCAGGTCATCTACATCGAGGGCGAACCAGCCGAGTCCATCTATATCATCGAAAATGGCTGGGTGAAAGCCACTCGAATTTCCCGCGAAGGGCGCGAGCAGGCCCTACTATTTTTGTGCGCAGGCGAAGTTTTTGGTGATGTCGCGGCTTTTACCGGCCGACCTTATCCAGGCACGGTCACAGCCTTAGAAACAGTGGCCCTGTGGGTCATCCCGGCTGCAGCAATACTTGATCTGACCCGTCAATATCCGGACTTAGCGATGGCCGTCGTCCGCCGAATGGGCGAGCGAGTTTTGCACTATGTAGATATGATCGAGGACTTGAGCCTGCACAACGTCGAGGGGCGGGTGGCGCGTACATTGCTGCGTTATGCAGGATCGAAGGATGGAAAGCTGGTCGTCCCGCGCCAGGCGTGGACTACATTTGATGAGATGGCCGTGCGCCTGGGTACGGTGCGCGATGTACTGAGCCGTGCCTTGAATACGCTGGAAAATGAAGGCCTGCTGCAGGTTCAGCGACGTGAGATTATCCTGCTTGATCAGAAAGGCCTATCGAAACGCGGTAATTTGTGAAATTTAATACGACTTATGTCGTATACAAAATCTTTCCTTGTAAGTAAACTGAACCCTGAAGAGAGAAATAAGATGACTAATCAATCCCCCCCACCTACTGATGAGGAACTGCGTGCCGAAGTATTACGCTGTTTCGCCGCAGATGAGCGTACTGTTCAAGAATCCTTGCGCGTGGGAGTTTTAAATGGTGTTGTTCACCTGGCCGGCGTTGTGCCGTCGATTGATGTATGGATTGCTGCTGCCGAGCTGGCGGAGAACATTCCCGGTGTGCGCGGGGTTGTCAACCGCATTGAAGCGCCAGACGCGCCTAGCCCTGCCAGGACTATTAACCTTGATCTGGCAATTGATGAAAGGAAATACTAATGATGGAAGCGGAATGGCTCCTGTTTGGCCTGGTTTCATTTTCCCATGATGTTTTTACCGCGATTTGGATGGGCGGTTTGATCGTTACCGCGCTGTCATTTATGCCAGCGGTCAAATCGGTCTTAGGTTCCAGCCCTCAGACCAAACAAGTTATGGCTGCCTTCCAGCGGCGGCAAAGCACCTGGGTATACATCAGCATGGCTGGTTTGATCCTGACCGGTTTGTTGATGTCCAAGCGAAATCCAGCCTTTGAAGGTTTGTTTGTGTTTAGCAACCCCTATTCGATTGTGCTCAGCATTAAGCATATTCTGGTGTTGGTGATGATAGCCATATCGCTCTATCGCAGCCTGGCCTTGGTTCGCGAAAAAGGACCCTCTACCCCTGCGAAAGAACGCCTTAACGCCCGGCTGATGCTCACGAATATCGGCTTGGCTGTACTCGTTTTGTTGAGTAGCGGATTTGTTTCCGCACTGGGACACCCCTAATGACGTTTGTTAATTTTCACCTAACCCTCAAAATTAAAGGAGAATTATGATGAAAAACAACTATAAACTTGGTACGTTTTTATCCATCCTAGGTATCTTGGCAGGGATATTATGCTTGTATTTCCTGGCCGACACCTACAACACAGTCATCCACACCCATTTCAATGCGGGAGAGTGGGAAGAGAGTAATACCGTTCGATTTGTCTATGCTGTCCTGGGTTGGCTAGGTACAGCCGCTGGCGCGCTCTCCGTATCCGTGTTGTGGGGCTTCCTGAAGAAACAAGATTGGGCGTGGTTCTGGGGCGCGGTCGCGGCCACGGTTCTGCTGCTGGCTGGATTCTTCCCTATGATCCCGGCTGGAGATAGCGGGCTGCCCACACCAACACTCTGGGTATTTCTGCTGGCGGCTGTGATGTGGTTCGGAATGCTTTTCGTCGGAGGCGTAGAGGGGAAGGTCATTGGCATCACCTTTGCCGCTGGGTTGGCTTATGTGCTGACCTTTATTGATGGCGTGGCCCCAATCTCTAAATTCCAGACCACCTTCCAAGCCGCCGAATCATTTGTGGCAAATCAGAACACATTCTGGAATGGAATGTACGTGATCTTACAGCAGGTAAACTGGTGGGGTGCAGCTGCCTGGGCGCTCTTCATCTTCGGCGCATTCAAGCGTAAATCTTGGACAGTCCCTGTGGGAATCTTTGCCGCAGTGATGTCGATGATCGGCGGCTATACGTTAGGTATCCATAATGTGTTCGAGGTACAGCGCTTCTCGATGTTCCTGCCCGCTCCGATCATAAGTACGATCATGTTGATTGTACTATTGTTACCCGGCAATCAGAAGACATTGGGCGCCAAATAACGTTGATGATTGGCTAATCCTGGCATGAAACAATGCTGATCGGCACTGTGTTCATGCCAGATTGCCGGAGAAATCCTATGAAACAAATTTCGAGACGCATTAATTACCTCTTTCGATCAACTCGTGGGCTGACGCTGCTGGCGATTGCGGTGGTGTCCATCATTACGGCCCTCTGGGGCACACTCTCCGGCCCAATGGTGGAATGGGGGGTGAAGGATATCACCGTCAACTTGTTGGATATGGAGTTAACCCAGGCTGAGCGCGAAGGGCGTATCATCATGCTTTATCACACAATCGCTATGACAATTGTAGCGATTGAAGTCTATTTTATGACCGAGATGCTGCCGATGAAGCGTTACGAGCAGGTTGTGATCAACGGCACGATCACAGTCGGCTACCTGACAGCGGTTATTTTTGGCTTGCTGTTCGCTTATTGGGGGCAGAACTTCATCTACCATGGACTGTTCCTGGTTGGGCAATCGCTGGTCTTTTTCGCCGGCATCCTGCTGGCGGTCGCGCTCTGGCCCTGGCGTGAGGAATACCGTTTGAGTTCAGATTTGCCCTTTGCGCGCGGTCCCAAAGGGCTGGATATGGAGCGCATGGCCTTCTTTGTGATGGCCGTTGCGACCCTGGTTTCAGCCACCTTCGGCGCGGTGACAGGCTCTTTCTGGGGCAATGGACACGAAACTTTCCTGGGGGAAGACCTGATCCGCGTGCCACATAAGACCGTTTTGCAAAAAGCCATCATCGGCCACCTGCACATTATGCTGACCCTGATCGCGGTCGGCATTACGTTGATCGTCGGTCGTTGGGTCAAATTCAAGGGCGTTCTGCACAAGATCGCCATGCCGCTCATGATCTGGGGCACCATCATCATCACCACTGGCGCTTTATCCGTAGTCTGGGTGGAGTGGGCGCATACCATCATTTACGTTGGCTCAGTCTTTGTGATGCTGGCAGCCCTGATGTATGTGATCTACACCTGGGATATGTTGATCAAGCAAGGCACGGCTGATACCGAAAAGCCGAAGCTCTGGCATAAGATCAAAGCCTTGCTAGAAGACCCGCTCAAATTCGGCCCCGGCTGGCAGATGGTCTTCATGAATTTCACCGTCAGCGGGGTGGGCATCTTCCTGGCGGTCAAGCTGGACGAGATCTTCCGGGTCTGGCCGCACCGTGAGGAACGCATCACCCTCACCGGGCACTGGCATATCCTGGCCGGGCTGATCGCCACCATCGTCTTGATGTACTACGCTGATCTATCTGGCCTGAAAGGCAAAACCCGCAAATGGTTTGGCTGGCTGCTCATCCTGCTCTCTGATGTAGCTTTTGGATCAGTGACCGTCTTCTCGATGAAACGCCTGTTTATCGAAGAGATTAATCAGCAGTCGGTCGTCAATACGACCATGCTGCTAACCGATTTGGGACTGGGGATTGTGCTGGTCATCCTGGCAATTTTCTTGCTCTGGAGGCTGTACGACCTGTTCCGTGAAAATGGTTACTGGTCTGAAGAGTATTCAGCTGAGATAAAGAAAAGTGCTGAAGCTGAACTTGAAGAGCAAACGCGTAAATTGGCGGAGCTGAACGCCATCTTACAGGAGGTTTCAGAATGAAGCGTTCAATGATAACCCTGATCCTGCTGGCTCTGGTGCTTACCGCTTGTGGTTCTGCGCCCAGCATCGGCGCGGTCACGCCTCCTTACATCGACACCGGCATGGATCCAGAAAGCTGGGCCGTAGTCCCGGCCGGTGAATTTCCTTATGGCCAGCACGACCACATGACCCTGGTGGATTATGATTATGAGATCATGGTCACCGATGTGACCAATGCGCAGTATGCGGCGTTCTTGAATCAGGCGCTGGCCGATGGCTTATTCAGCCTTGGAGAGGTAGAAGTCGAAGCCGGAGAACAAACCTGGAGCGAAGTTGGTGTCTATGGCTACTACCCTGGAGATCCTTTCCAGGGTTACAAGCACGAAGAGCAGATCAAGCCTGGGGATAAATTGTTTATGCCAACAGCAGTCGAAGGCTTACGCCTGACCTTTGATGGAGAGCAATTTTCCCCGATTGATGAATACGCTAACCACCCCATGACGATGGTGACCTGGTTTGGCGCTAACGCCTACTGTGAGTACAACGGCTGGCGTCTGCCGACAGAAATCGAGTGGGAAAAAGCTGCGCGCGGCACTGAGGTAGCAGATGAACATGGGCTGCCTTTCCCCTGGGGGGAGGAGATCCATAGAAACAATGCCAACTACTACTCGTCGTTCGACCTGTTCGAAAAGATGTTCGGCAAGCTGGGCAACACCACGCCCGTCGGCTTCTACAACGGATCGACGTATGATGGCTATGAAACCCTCGACTCGGCCAGCCCTTACGGACTTTATGATATGGCTGGCAATGTCTGGCAGTGGACGGGTGATGATTACCCCGATCAACACTACCGCATGATGCGCGGTGGCAGTTTCTACTCCTATGAAGTCGATCTGCGCGTCTGGAAAAATAACAGCGCCGGGCCGCAATACTACAGCCCGCAAGTAGGATTTCGCTGCGCGCGCGACAAGTAACGTAATAGGGGTTAGGAGATAGGTCCCCTAACTCCTAACCCCTACATCCTGACCCTAATCTCATCCGTGCATTTATGCCTCCTGCTCTCAAAACCAAAATCCGTCTCTACTGGCCTTTAACCAAACCGCTGCAAACCGGCTTATTGCTGGCGACCGGCCTGGCAGGTTATATGAGCGCCCGCTGCCCGGCGCTAAGCATCGGTACTTTGGCGGGGTTAGCAGGCAGCCTTTTTCTCTCGATCAGCGGTAGCACCGTGCTGAATATGTGGTGGGACCGTGATATCGATGCACTAATGCAGCGCACCCGTAAACGCCCTACCTCGACTGGAGATGTACGACCTGACGAAACCTTGTGGGCAGGCCTGATCTTGTCCGTTGTGGGTGTGAGCTGGGCTGTCACAATAGATTTACTCTATGGGCTGATCGTCTTCGCCGGATTGCTCTTTGATGTGGTTGTATACAGCATGTGGCTCAAGCGGAGGACTTGCTGGTCAATTGTTTGGGGGGGAATATCGGGCGCCATGCCGATCCTGGCCGGACGCGTCCTGGGTTTGGGGGAATTCGATTGGATTGGCCTGACTATGGCCCTGGGGGTGCTCTTCTGGATCCCCACGCACACCCTGACCTTCAGCATGAAATACGCCGCTGATTACAACGCCGCCTGCGTGCCGACATTCCCTTCCACCTATGGCTTGCCGTTTACACGCACAATGATCGCAGTTTCCAGTTTACTGGCAGCACTCGCCATTGGCGCGGCCGCCTGGGGCATCGGCATGGACTGGGGTTTCTTACGCTTGCTGGGTGTGCTATCGGGGGGGTTGTTGATCTTGGCGCTTACGATCATCATCAGGCCATCGAAACAAATCAACTATGGCTTATTCAAATATGCTTCTCTTTATATGCTGACAGCTATGGTACTGATCGCGTTAGAAGGGGTTTAATTTCCCCTTCTAGCGCCTCTCAAATCGAATTCTCTGCGTCCTAGGTGGGATACTCCCCAAACTGCAACGGGAAAACTACTTTCTTCTATTGGGTTAATCTCAGGGAATGTCTTCTGACGCCCCACACACTCCTATTTTTGGTTTAGCTTTCATCGAACTGCGTCAGTTCGATATGTTACGATTGTATATCCCAACAATCTTCCAAGGATCTCATATGCCCAACCAATTAACAAACGAAAACTCTCCCTATTTACTGCAACATGCCCACAATCCCGTTGACTGGTATCCCTGGGGTGAAAAAGCCCTAAGAAAAGCCCGGGATGAGGACAAGCTGATCTTTTTAAGTATCGGCTATGCCGCCTGCCATTGGTGTCATGTAATGGAGCGCGAGTCCTTCGAGGATGAGGAAATCGCGGCCTTGATGAATGAACATTTCGTTAATATAAAAGTAGACCGTGAGGAACGCCCTGACCTCGACAACATTTACATGCAGGCCGTCGTGGCGATGACCGGGCAGGGCGGCTGGCCGATGAGCGTTTTCCTAACCCCCAATGGGCAGCCCGTTTATGGCGGCACCTATTTTCCTCCAGAGCCGCGTTACCAGATGCCATCATTTCAAGAAGTATTGCTAACCATCATTCGACTCTGGCAACAAGACCGCGCCAGGCTGCTTGAAAGTGGAGAAAAAATCACCCGCCATTTACAAAAAATGGCCGAAAATCGCGATCCTGGAAAAGCTATTACACCTGACGTTCTGCAAAATGCTGTGCTGGGGCTGAGGCAGTCGTATGATTGGCATGACGGCGGCTGGGGACAGTCGCCTAAATTCCCTCAAGCGATGGCTATCGAGTTTCTTTTGCGTCAGGCGACCCGCGGCGACCAGGCTGCCCTAAATATGAGCATCCATGCCCTTGAGAGCATGGCACGAGGGGGCATGTATGATGTCGTGGGGGGTGGCTTCGCCCGATACAGCGTAGATGATTATTGGCTTGTGCCTCACTTCGAAAAAATGCTCTATGACAATGCCCAACTGGGGCGCGCCTACCTGCATGCCTATCTACTCACGGGGGACGATCGCTTCCGGCGGGTATGTGAAGAAACACTCCTGTTTGTGCAACGGGAATTAACGCACCCTGAGGGCGGTTTCTTCTCCAGCCTGGACGCCGACTCAGAGGGTAAGGAAGGGATATTTTATACCTGGTCGCCTTCCGAAATTCAATCTGCACTTAATGATCAAGCATTGGTTGCCTTCTACCTGGCCGCATATGGGGTTACCCAGAAAGGAAACTTTGAGGGCAAGAACATCCTGCAACGTGCGCTGGATGATGAGCAACTCGCTAAGGAGTTTAATATTCCCATAGGGGAAGTTTCTAATCGGATAACGCATTGCCATACGCTCTTATTGAAAGAACGCGCCAAACGAGTGCGCCCCCGTACTGATGATAAGGTGCTGGTTTTCTGGAATGCCCTCATGCTGACCACTTTTGCCGAAGCGGGCCGGTATCTAAAATGCGAAGCGTATACCCAGATGGCGATCAAGAATGCAAAATTTTTATTGGAGAACATGTATCAACAAGGCCGGCTGCTGCGCTCTTGGCGCAATGGGCAAGTCAAATACAATGCCTATCTAGAAGATTATGCCAGTTTGATCCTGGCGCTGTTAGCGCTCTATCAGAGCGATCCCAATCCTGACTGGTTTAACACGGCTCACAAATTAACAGAGGAAATGCTGACCCATTTCTCCGACCCTCAAGGTGGTTTCTTTGATACGCGCGCCGATCACGAAGAGTTGCTCGTGCGCCCTAAAGATCTGCAAGATAACGCCGCCCCATCGGGCAACGCTCTGGCGGCCCTGGCATTATTGCAGCTATCGACTTACAATGCCAACCCGGCATGGCGAGCGCTGGCAGAGAAAATGTTGGGCGGAATGCAGGCGCTGATGACGCGCTACCCAACCGGTTTTGCCCAATGGTTGAGCGCAGCCGATTTTGCCATTGGGCCGGTGCAGGAGGTTGCCATTGTTGGAGATTTAGATTCGCCCCAAACGAAGGAGTTGGTCGCTACACTCTGGGAACAGTACCGTCCCCGATTGGTAGCCGCCATCTCAACCCCCAGCAATGTTCCTCAGGAACCAAAATTATTAGCAAATCGAGCGCAGCTCAACGATCAAGCGACGGCTTATGTATGCCAGGCATTCGTCTGCCAACAACCGGTGACATCAGAGGGTGATTTACGTTCCCAACTCTGACATACAATACGAAAAGCGGGGTCATTTCGTCAGTTCAAGTTCAGGCGGCAGATTGGCCTCGTAGTTGTCATTGGCATCGTAATAGATGTGTGAATCGCTGCTGCCGCCCAATTCGGCAGTGTAGCCAATAAATTGAGCCTGTGCAGCCTGAATATCGCCACTGCCATTGAAATCGATATGCGATGCAGGCGCCAGAACGGTGCCGGTGAGATTCGAATCTGAACTTCCATTCAAGTGAAGAGCAGCGGCATTCGTCATCGGCACGTAGATCAGCAAACCTTTGTATTGCCCGCTTGTGGGGGCGCTCAGGCTGATATCGGCGTTACCGTTCCAATGAATATCGCCGCTGACCATAACAAAAACCACCTCGCTACCAGACACATTATCGCCACCATTCAACCGAAAATCCCCACTAATACAATACACGCCCGCTTGAAAGGTAGAAATTCCATTCGGTGGAAAATTTCCACTCCAATTGCCCGGTGTCATTGCGCTGCCAACCTGCTGGGCGTTTCCCGCACAAGATATGTCTGGCAGCATTTCTGCAGGCGGCGGATAGGGGAATGCTGGGACGTTGGTTTGAGGCGGATAGGGGACAATTTCTGGACTGCCATTGACCGTAAAGCCAGGAGCTACCGCAGAAAATGTATGTCCATCATGGACTTTGGTATTGACATTGCTGCCATTGAAGCGCAGGCCGCAACTATCTGACGAATTCGAAAATACACCCCCGCCGTAAATTTCCGCATTGACATTGCCGTAGAATTGTACGGTATCGCAACCGCTGGGTTTCAACCCCACAATCGCATTTCCCAAATACAGCGGGCCAACTGCGCCGGGTTTCACTCTGGCAATGGATTCAACCGTGTTCACGGCTGTACCGCTGTAAAAGAAATGCATCAGGGATGTATTAACCGTCGCCGTGACAAAAACCTGCACGTATTCACTGTTTCCTGCATATTGCCCGCTCGTTGGTGGATTATACACTTCGACCGTGTTCGTCACACCATCGTTATTATAGCCGTTACTGAGGGCGCGGTTTTGGCCGGCGGCATATAAATTCTCGCCATTGGCGAGTGCCAGGGCTGCTGCCAATGCCGATGTATCCGCTGCATTTTGCGCCTGACGCCGTTCAGCATAGATCATTCCGCCATCAATCGCCAATGCAGCAAATCCTGTTAAGGCGACAAAGACTAGGTTCTGTTGACATTTGATTAGCGTAGAAGGATCAGGGCACCTGCAAAGCT
>CAYFMI010000110.1:0-11730 GCA_964344175.1 uncultured Anaerolineales bacterium | reverse complement strand
CTAGCGAGGGAGGCTGTCAACCAGTTGACAGCCTCCCTCACAACAACCTTATGAAAAACATTTCGCATCACACCAACCCTGCCACCCGGCTAATACGAATTCTCCCGCTCCTTGTACTCGGCATCACAGCGGCCTGCTCACCCCAGCCCCCTGCAAGTCAGCCTGAAAATACCCCCCTACAGACCGCCACATTTGCAGCCAGCCATCCCACCCCAACATTCCCCTCGGAAACGCCAACAGCATCACCATCGCCACTCCCAAGCGCAACTCCAACACAAGTGACGACCTCAAGTGAGGACGGTAATCTTCCATTGGAACCCAGCTCGGAGTGGGCAAGTTTCCATTTCGCGGCCAGCGGCCTATCGTTTATGTATCCGGACAATTGGTTCATCGAGATCGATGAACGAAACAACCGGGTGAGAATACACAATGCGCCCCCAGACAGCGTTATTGCCATCAAGGGCAGCAGCCAAAAATATCACCGCATAGACATTGACCTATCTCCAACACAAAGAAACTCTGACGGGTCTCTCTTGAAATATATCGAAGAAAATATCCTGGCAAATACGCCCCCCGAGAATATCGTCAGTATTGGCGAGGAGGCATGTTTCACGCCCAATTGCCAGATCGTCCACCTGGTGGAGTACGGCATGGGCGAAATCAGCGTGTATTTCATTGACCATGACACGCAGATCGTTTCGGTGCGCTCATCCTATGCTCCAGGGAAAGCGGATGATTTTCCCTACCTCTACACAACCGAATTGATCGCCCACACGGTGACATGCTGCACCCAAAGAGAAGAGTAGTCATCTGATCGTTTGTTCAAGCATAAAAAAAGCGCACCCAGAAATGGGTGCGCTTTTTTTATGCTTGGAACTGTAAATCTTAAGGACAGGTTAATTTGTACATCTGATGATAGTGAGGCGTTAACGTCCCCGAACGAACAACGCCATCGGCACATTGGCTGTACGAGTAGGAATACTCGCCTTCGGCCACTGTAAACGATCGTGACTGATTAGGCTCTAACCAAAAGCTTACCGTTTGAGGGCCTGTCATGGTGTAGTACAAGGTTGTGTCGGTTGTATTGATTATCGAGAACGCCACCAGGTCGCTCTGCTCCAGAATGCCATCGACGGTGCCTCTTTCTTCATAGTCATCTTCGTAGAAAACGCACAACGAAGGAATGCGCATGGTGCCGCCGTTATTTAAGTCGATGGCGCCGCTAACGTATTTGCCCCCACAGGTCACCATAGTATAGGCATACAGGGCACGCTTCACCGTGAAGGTCACCGTGCTATCCGGCCCCACCGGTAGATAATAGAATTCCGCATTTTCAACCGGCGGATATTCCACACTTTGTGCATTGTGCCGAAGTTCAAAAGCCTCGGTTAAGGCAATATACACCGTGAAATCACTCCGGTTCTGAACGGTGAATTCAGCCAGCTCAGTTCGGGCCGATACGGCTGTCGCCGTCACCAGAAGAAGCGCAGCTACGAACAATATAACCAAACTTCGGTTTTTCATATCATACATCTCCTTATATAGAAGTTAATAGTTATAAAGAAATGCTACGCGATATTGCCCGTCTCAACAAGATTACCATAGTACCGTATCTGCGAAGCGCCATTTTATCCTTTTTTAGCCCTTTTCCCGATCCAGCCACAATTCTCGATATTCGCGATTCCAATCATCCAGAAAGCGTACGGCTATTATCCATCCAGCCCCTGCCGCCACCCATAGAATATCTCCTCGTTGACCAAGCGCCCAGAGTGCAACGGGAATGAGTAGACCGGTGAAGAGGGCCGCGCGCGCGGAGTGACGGATGATTAGCGTCAGGCTGATCAACACCCCCAGGGCAATTACAAACCCCAAAGGTGAAACTGCCAACAAACTCCCCCCGGTGGTCGCCAAACCCATCCCGCCGCGAAATTGTGCCCACACAGGCCAGCAGTGTCCTACAACTGCCAGTGTGGCAGTCAGCGCCACACCCCAGGGGGACAATCCCATCCGCACAGCAAACAAAGTCGGCAGAAAACCCTTGGCAATATCCAACAAAAGCACCAATACCCCCCATTGCCATCCTGCCTGGCGGATGGTGTTGGTTGTGGTCACATGGCCGGACCCCCGATCACGAATGTCAACCCCTTTGACATAACGCGTGACCCATAAGGCAAACGGCAGTGACCCTGCCAAATAGCCCAACACAGGGAAAATAAAATTGTAGACGCTCACAATTTCTGCACCACTACCCAGGCAATAAACCCTTGCTGCTCAATTTTCACATTTCCATTTTGAGGCGCGAACAAACCTGCAATCTCTTTCGGGGCCAGGAAATGACTGCGCATCAGCGCCAGTTTTTCAGCAAGGGCAATTAACTTCACCGCAAAGGTGTTTAGATCGGGTTCTTCAATGACGAGTTTCCCGCCTGGTTTGAGTACCCGCCACAACTCTCGGGCGGTTTTCTCCTGATCGCAAACGTGATGCAGCGCATCGACCATGATGATGCGGTCGAAAAAACGATCTTTGAACGGCAGCAATTCGGTATGAGAACAGACGGGGCGCAAACCCTCCTTTTCATTTGCCTGGCAAAGCATCTTCAGAGAAAGATCGGCCACCACCACTTGAGATGCTTTTGAGCGCATAAACTGCGCCACGCGCCCGGTTCCCCCGCCCGCGTCTAAGAGCGGGCCGGGCACAGGCAAATCGGCCAGCCGCCAAAGTTCTTGGGGATCTTTGGGTTTGATGAAGGATTCGTAGAAGGGGGCTAAAAAACCAAAATGATCGAGCATAATCTCGCCTTCCCATATTTTCGGGCTTACCCTGCACAAGTGCGCAAGTCCTATGATTTAAGAATAATTCACTAACGATGGTGAAAGCCCCGAACGCAGGACCCCCAAAACCAATAATTCATTTAGGGATAGGCGCTAGATGAAAGGGGTTGCTACTATTCTGGCCACCAGCGCAGCCGCCAGGGCGATCACTACCGTCAAGAGACTGATTAGCAGCATATCTCGCCGCCCAAGCTCGCGCCGCAATGCAGCCAGGGTTGCCAGACACGGAATATAGAATACCACAAATACAGTAAAGGTCAGCATCTGCACCGGCGATAAAGCCGCCGAAAAATCAGTTACTCCTAAAGCCTGACGCAACATTATCAGCGACAACTCCTTACGAAAGATGCCAAATATCAACGGCATGCCAATTTCCGCAGGCAAACCCAACCCCCAGGTGATCGGACGCACGAGTAAATTAAACCAGCGCGCCAAATCTAAACGGTCGAATACGGCCAGCACAACGCTGCCCAAAATCAGCAGCGGCCAGGCTTCGACGACAAATTCCCGAATACGGAACCAGGCTTTGTGGGCAACGGTTTTCCACGTCGGCAAGCGATATACAGGAATTTCGATAATCAGCCCGGCGCCCCCCTCTGGGAGCATATGTGATAACAAGCGCCCGGTCAATGCGATCACCAATAAGTTAAAAAAGTAAATTGCCAGCGCCAACTGAGGCCCCAGATAAAATGCAACCAGACCAAACACCACCGCTAAACGCGCCGCGCAAGGCACTAAGGTGGCCATTGTGGCCGCCAAAAAACGATCGCGCCGCTCTTCCAGCAAACGGGTAGACATGACTGCGGGAACATTGCAGCCATACCCTAAGATGAAGGGTACAATCGCTTTGCCATGCAGGCCCAGGCGGCTCATCAGGGCATCAACCAGGAAAGCCAGCCGCGGCAAATAGCCAATGTCTTCCAGAATGCCCAAGCCTATCAGGAAGGGCAGTAAATAGGGCAAGACAATAGCCACCCCGCCAGCAATCCCCTGGATGACGCCGGTGGCAATTTCTGCGCCAAAAGTTCTCGACCCAATCCAGTTCGCTACACGGAATGCCAGGGTATCAAAAGCCAAGAGCAATGGCGCTTCGAGAAAACTGCCAATTCCATAGACAATTTGAAAAAACAACCACAGAATCACCCCCAGCGACACATAGCCCAAAAATGGGTGTAAGAGGACATCATCGAGGCGATCGCGCTTTGAGATACGCTTCTCGCCCTGGGTAACGATCTCAGCAGAAATCGAGGTGGCCTTCTCCTGCCGTTCGGCGTTCAGCGCCCACACGGCCGGTTGTCCATACTCAGTTAGTATTTTTTTCTGGATAGAATCAACTTCGGGGAGGCTTGGTCGCGCTTCAGGCTGCACGCGGGCCAGCAATTGGGCATTGCCTTCTAAGAGTTTTATCGCCATCAACTCCCCATCCAGTGGCAAAGACCCCAGCGAAGCGCCCAGCCCCGCGCCCACATCCGCAATGGCCCCTTCAAGATGCGTGCTAAAACGCGGTCGCTGAGGAGCAGCGCCTTTACGGGCAACTGACATCGCCGTTGTGAACACGCCGCGCACACCGCGCCCACGGCTGGCAATCAACGGGAGTACATCCACTCCCAATATGGCCTCCAGCTTCGGGCCATCGATGGTCATCCCCATTCGAGCAGCCTCATCCATCATATTGAGTGCCACCACAAGCGGGCGACCAAGCTCCATCAATTCCAGCGTCAAACTCAAACCCTGCGTGAGGTGTGAGGCATCCAACACATTAATAACGACATCTATCGGGTGAAATGCCAGGTAATGAAGAACTTCTCGCTCTGCGGGATTGGAACCGGCCAGGGAATAGCTCCCCGGCAAATCGACGAGATCCACGATCTCCCCTAATAAACGAACTTTGCTCTCCGTGAAGGTTAACGTCGTCCCTGAGAAGTTACCCGTCTCGGCTTTATAACCCGCCACCTGATTGAAGAGGGTGCTCTTTCCACAGTTGGGCTGACCGATTAGGGCAAATCGCATTCGACGGTCTCTTCTTCAACGCAAATTTTTGCGGCAATACCCCGCCCAATGGCAATCGAACGCCCATCGATCTCGATCATCACCGGTCCGCCAAAGGGTGCCTGCCGCAGCAAACGGGCACAATGCCCTGGCTGCACCCCCAGTTGCCTGAGTTTCGCCTCAAGCTGAATGCCACCGTTAAAGGAGATGACACGAACGGTTCTTCCAATTGATACCTCTAACAAATGCATAAGCACACCCAATCTCTCAGAGAGCGCATTACAAGAATTTAGCTGCGGGTACTGAGTAACGTCTTTCTGCTATTATATCGTATGGGCGTTATTTTCGATATGATTTTTATCACATTTTTCATAATAATAGCGCCAGGGTGTACTACGCTCCTGGCGCTATTGATAGAGAAAGCTCTTGATAATTTTTGCCCCACAGTTAGGGGGCAAGGCCCTGCTGAACAATGAAGGGCAAAAAGACCTGATTATCCGGCGGCGGTGTTGGAACGGTCTCCAATTCGACAAAGTTCAATAAGATCAAATTTTGATTGCAATCTGCGTAAGTTGTGACAAATATCGGCTCCGAAAGCACTTGCCCCTGGGCGTTTTTGACTTGCAGCCAAACTTCATTGTGCGAGGCAATCACTTCTTCGGCAAGTTGAATTTCGTAACCGCCCGGCCCGTACACACTATCCAGCCCGGTTAGAGCCAGCCCCAAAACCGGTTCGCCCGCCAGGGTTCCCCCGACTTCCACCACCAAATTAATAGCCGGGTCCCCGGCCAAATCAAATAACTGACCGGCCACACCCAGCCAGTTGCAGCCCGCCTCGGCATGCGCCCAATTGGGCATGCCAACGGGTGTGTCGTCCTGCACCACAAAATAGCGGTCCCCCATCTCTGCCGAAACTGCTTTGGCCGGTGTAGCATTGTCAGATGCCAGCTCCACGAGCGCCTCTTCTGTTGGGGTGGGAAGCGGCGTCGCGGTTTCGGTGGGCTCTGGCGTTTCTGTGGGGAGAGCTGTTGGGGTGAGTGTGCGGGCAGCCAGGTCGTTCAAATCGACAAACGGTGTCGCCGTTGCCGTCGCCGGAGCAGTTTCTTCTACCACGGTTGTGCCCAGGCCACACGCGCCGAAGAGCAGCGCAAGCATAATAAGGATACGGATCCAATTTCGATACATAGTTCACTCCAGGCCATTTGGCTTGCTTTAAGGGGTGCAAGAATGTTGCCAAAACCACGCGACTTTATTATGGCATCATTCATCGCTCTGTCAAGTGCTGCGGCATAGTCGACCAGGGTAGGGATTTGCCGCGCACAATTGACCAGCCCAATCGCTTTTCAATTCTACAATGCAAATGCCAGGGCTTTCTTAAAGTCGAAACGAAAAGCGCTTTTACCGCTGAGAGCGCAAAGAACGCAGAGAAAAATTTAAAAAACTCAGCGAACCCGGCGTTCTCTGCGGTAAATTTCTGGTATAGCACAAATTTAAGAAAGCCGTGAAATGCCAGGGCTTGTTGACGACAATAGCCATGCGGTGCTACAATGCGCGTAGAGACGATCATGATGAAATCAAATCAACTCCCATCTCAAATTCTTACAGCGATCGAGGGCAAAAACAAGTATCCCATTGGAACCCTGGCATACTTTGGCCCCGACGATCAGACTTGCTCTAAAATCACGGCCAGCGTTATTAATGCCCCCAACGCAAAACCCGAATTTCGCCATTGGATCGAGGAAGGCGTCTGCACAGATCCGGCGGTGATTGCCGAAATTGGCGAATATTTTCGGTTGCACAAAGTTCAAGAAGTCATCATGACCGAAGGCATCATCGGATGCCCGCACGACGAAGGCGTTGACTTTCCCGAAGGAGAAAACTGCCCCCATTGTCCATTCTGGCACGGCCAAGAATGAATATGATACAATCTCCCCTCGCACAAGAAGAACAAACCCTGTTCCATGCGTTGACGCCTGCCCATTCGGGGGTTTTCTCTCTCGGAAGAGCGCAACAGCAATAGAAAATAATTATGAAGAACATCATCCAACCTGTAAAGGGGACGCGCGATTTTTATCCCCGCGAAATGGCAATCCGCACCTGGTTATACAACAAAGCTCGTCAAGTCTCCGAGGCCTTTGGCTACCAGGAATACGAGGGGCCAATTCTTGAAACCATCGAGCTGTATGCTGCCAAATCGGGCGAGGAGCTTGTCAAGGAGCAATCCTTCGTATTCCCTGATCGCAGCGACAACCTGATCACCCTGCGTCCCGAACTGACCCCCACCCTGGTGCGCATGGTTGCCCAGCGTCAGAACCGACTTCACTATCCGCTGCGCTGGTGGTCTTTTGGCCCCTTCTGGCGCTACGAGCGACCACAGAAAGGGCGCACGCGCGAATTCTTCCAATGGAATATCGACTTAATCGGAGAAGCCTCCCCAGAAGCCGATGCCGAGATGGTTGCGGTGATGGCATCTTTCTACAAAGCCACCGGGTTGAACGCCAGTGAAGTTAAAATTCTGGTCAATAATCGGCGCCTGATGGATGGCGAACTGGAGCGGATGGGCCTAGATGCCGACCTGCGCCCCAAAGCGATTCGCCTGATCGACCGGCGGGATAAGCTGACTCGTGAGAAATGGCGCGACTACGCCCTGGAGTTAGGCTTGTCTCCCCAGCAATTCGACCAGCTAGGCGCACTGTTAGAGAATCGCCAGCTCTGGGAAGAATCCGACGAATTGGTGCGCTTCTTCGAGGCCATTGACGCGCTAGGCGTAAGCGAGTACGTCCAGTTTGACCCGCAAATCATCCGTGGGTTAGATTACTATACCGGCACCGTTTACGAAGGCCGCGCCACAACGCCCACTTTGCGCCGGGCTGTTGCCGGCGGCGGTCGCTATGATAACCTGCTCGCCGATGTAGGTGGTGACCCCCTGCCAGGAACCGGCTATGCCATGGGCGATGTCGTCATCACTCTGCTGCTCGAGGAAACCGGGCATCTACCGAAAGATCTAGAAGCATCCCCTGCTCCGGTGCTGGTCACCATATTCGACGAGAGCCTACTACTGGCCTCCTACAAACTGGCCGCCAAGTTGCGGCAGACCGGGCTGAATGTAACCTGTTACCCCGTCCCCGCGAAATTAGGTAAGCAATTCAAATTCGCCGACCGCATTGGGGCGCGTCTGGCGCTCATCCTAGGCCCTGATGAAGACGCCCAGGGCCAGGTAGCCATTAAAAATTTAGTTGACCGCGACCAAACAGTAACTCTACAAAAAGATGCCCCTGAAGTTATCCGTAAAATCCTTGCTGGCGAAAAACCTTCGTGATAAAATCTCCCCTGCGTGGCGGATGTAGCTCAATGGCAGAGCATCGCACTGTGGATGCGAATGTTGCGGGTTCGAGCCCCGTCATCCGCCCCAAACACAAATCCCCAGAGTAAACTCTGGGGATTTTTTTACGCCGCAGAAAATGACAATCGGACAGCCAGGCTAATTAAGTTATGGTAGCCAGGATTGAATATTCTGCAAAAAAGCGCTCATATTGATGGGCTTCGTCAGATAGGCCAGCGCACCGGCATCGACCAAATACTCAATCTGGCGGGGTGTGGCATCGGCGCTCAACACAACCACCGGAATTGTCTCGGTGCTTTCATCCTGCGCCAATTGTTGCAGCACATCGTATCCATGCATATCTGGCAATTGTAAATCCAACAAAATTAAATCAGGCCGTTGCTCTCGTGCCATTGCCAGGCCACTTTTTCCATCGCTGGCCCAAAGCAGCTTAACTTGGGGGTATTCAGACAATGCCATTTTGAGCAATTCAAGGTTTGGCTTGTAATCCTCAATATATAATAAGGTACTTGCTGGAGGGGCTGGCTTTTCAACCTCGGCGGGTTGGGCATCTGAATGCAAATGCGCCTTCGGGTGCGCGGCCAGGGGTAATTCAATCCAAAATTCCGATCCCTCACTAGGCACACTTTTTACGCCAATATCGCCATTCATCAACTCCATTAATTGCCGGGAAAGCGCCAGGCCCAACCCGGTGCCCTCAACATTATTTTGCCCGGCATCTTCCAGGCGCACAAACGGCACAAACAACTTATCCAGCTTCTCCGGTTGAATGCCAACGCCGGTATCCCGAACACTTATGCGAATTTTTCGCCGTCCCCGATGCTGGCACGACAAACTCACTCTGCCACCCACAACATTGAATTTAATCGCATTGGAGATCAAATTCAACAATACCTGATGCAAACGCTGCTGGTCCGCACGGACAAATATTCTCTCTTGAATAGATTCATCCAACACAATTTGAACTTGATTGCGGGCAGCCAGGGGTTCGCACAAGTTGTGCAGCTCATTCACAACCGCACTGACATCGACTGTTTCGGGCGATATCGCCATGCGGCCGGTTTCAATACGAGAGATATCAAGTACCTCGTCAATCAGGCGCAGTAAATAGGCGCCCTCATCCAAAATATAGCGGACGCTCTTGCGTTGGGATGGCGTGAGTGGATTTTGGCGATCCATCTCCAATAGCTGCGCAAACCCCAGTACCAGATTCATGGGGGCGCGTAACTCATGCGACATTCGGGAAAGAAATTCACTCTTGGCATTGTTGGCCCGCTCTGCTTCGGCTTTGGCGGCGCGTAAATTTTCCTCGGCACAAACCCGCTCGGTAATATCGTGGATCGTCCCCTGCATCGAGAGCGGCTCTCCGTCGTCATCATAGATGACCTCAGCACGCGCGTGAACATGCCGTGTGGATTGATCTAGCAAACTGAAGCGATACTCCAAATCATAGGGGCACTCCCCCTTCAATGCAGCATAAATAGCACGATTCACCTTGCCCCGATCATCGGGATGCAGCAGATCTGAAAAGTGAGCGTGATCACCCCGAAATTCATCGGGGGAGATGCCAACAATGCGGTAGGCTTCTTCTGACCAGCGCTCCACGTTGGTATCTATTTTCCACTCCCATGATCCAATCTGACCAATACGCTGCGCAGCAGCCAAGTTCTTCTCACGAGAACGAAGCGTATTGTAGGCATGTTTTAGCTCGGCGGTGCGCTCTTCAACACGTTGTTCCAACTCGGTGACAATCCTACGAATTTGCTCATAGAGACGTGCGTTTTTCGAGGCCATCGATTCTAAAAACTGGCTGAAACTCCATTGCAATGCCGCTACCATTGCCAGGCACGCCGCTAAAACAATGCCCTCCTGCACCCATGTGGCTCCGTCTAGCGGATTATCGAGGAACAACAATTGCCCCACTAACCAGCCACGCGCAGCAGCTAAGCCTAATACTGAGTAAGTAACAACCGAAAGGCCTGCCATGATTGCCCCAGATCGTGCACTCAGTAATATTAGGGCCATAACTGGAAGCACTAAAAGGTAGACCCGCCCATCTCCCGCCAAGCCGCCCAAGACCAATGCCAACGTGCCGGTCAGATACGTGAACAGTATCAACGCCCAGGCCCTCAGACGATAATTGATTTGACGAAAAAAAGCGAGACCTAATGTTAGGACATAAATAAGAAAATATGCCCACGCAACATCGAGAATTTCCTTGAGGGAGTTGAATCGAAATAACCATACAATGATCGCAGGCGTGAAGACAATGACTGCGACCAACAATAAGGTGTTCAACGCACTTTCCCGCCAGGCATCCAATTTTGATTCAAGGCTTCCGTTGATATAAGAGGCAGCATTAGTGATAAGCGTATTTTTATTGTCCATAGGGTTTTCCTACACAATAGCCATTTCCTTAGGGCTTCAGAAGGCCAGGCGCTCGATAGTTTGCTGCGACTTCAATTTATAAGCGCGTTCTCCGGTATCTATTGGCTCCCAGCCCTGGTCGCACAAAGCTCGAAACATCCACCATCCCAAACGGCGGTATGCTTCCTCGTCGGCATTCGTTACGCTAATGCCGTGCAACACGTTGGCGATATCAAAATGGCGTTCGACTTCAATTTTTTCGAGAATTTCATTGGTAATAGTGGCTCGGTTGATGGCCTTAATGATTTCCTCGAGGATTACGGGGTCTGTACATTTTACGCGTACTTCTTCAGAAGAACTCCAAATATGGATATATCGAAATCGGGTGAATTGCTCTCCAGCTACGGTCATATTTGCCTCGCTTACTGAGTTTAGGCATTGCTTTTGTATAATACTTCAACTCACTCGACACAGCAACTATCGAATCAGTTCGCGCTGTGGATGCTTCCAAGCGCAACAAGGGCCCCGCCAGCACGTCCCTGGCATTTTTGCCGCTTCTTCTCGGCTCAGGTGGTTTTCGCGCGCGGCACCCTATTCACCCAGGTCGTTTCCCTTTGCACCCGGGGGTATGCAGCGCACATTTTCAATATCCAACTTATGAGCATCTGCAAAGTTAAGCTGCACTTCATAAACAATCGGGATAATTTCAACCACATTTCCACCACTCATAATCCCCCCCTCAATCCTGCACTCCAGTTTGTACATTCCCACAAGCTGGTACGTTTTGCCCGTATATCCATCAAAATAGGAAATTACGAAATGGGGATTTGGGAATCGAAATAATCCGACAATCTCTAAAACTTCGGAGCCGTTCGCCGCGATGTTGGCTGCGCCCTTCGAGCATTCATCTCCCACCCCCCACTTCAATGCTTTCCGCTCAAATCCGTTTGGAGAAGAAATCCACTCCCCTTGAAAATAAAACTCCAGATTATCTAGCACAACTCTGCAATTCCTAATGGGCTTCTCCCCATTTTTTACGATCACACACTTTTTTCCATCCTGGGTCTGCCTTGCTTGCCTGGTAATGCCAGACTCTTCTGAAGCTATTTCTATTTCATTGTAAACTCGAGGATTCATCATTATTTTTTATCCTTTACTTTCCGGTAAGTGGGTAGAGAAAATGGTCTCAACACGTGGTAG
>CAYFMI010000109.1:0-11757 GCA_964344175.1 uncultured Anaerolineales bacterium | reverse complement strand
AACTCTACCACGTGTTGAGACCATTTTCTCTACCCACTTACCGGAAAGTAAAGCTATAACGAAATTCTTCCCCCGGCTGAAAATAAGGCGCTTCGTTTCTGATTTGGTGGATCTTTTGCAATCCCGTAATTGGGATATCGGATAATCCATCCCAGGGCTGAATCCGTTCTGAGACTCCGGAAGTATGCGTGAGCAAGTGATGCAGCGTTATCTCCTGCCAATAATCAGGGCAATTGGGGATGTACAGGCAAATGGGGTTTTGAACATCTAGCAAACCGTCCGACTGCAAGATCATAATCGCCGTAGCTGTGAAAGGCATCGTAAGCCAATGAATGCGGAAACGCGTCTGAGGGGTATTCGGCTGCAATTGTTCTTGATCGGCGTAGCCGTACCCTTTACTAAAAAGCACATTTCCATCTCGCGCGATTAGCACAGCCCCGCTAAAACCCTGCTCTTGCTCTAGAAGAGCAAGATGGGCATCCATCTGCTCAATTCGACGGGGTATCTCATCTGCCGAACAAGCAGATAGCATAATCAGTAAAACACAAACGGTTGTCGCCGTGCGCATATTTTCCCTGTCAAGCTAGAACCTATCAGGGCTTACAAACTTTTTCATCTCTCTATTATCCCATATCTTACCAGCCCTCTTCGGCGCTCCCTGGTTATGGCCTCCCCCCGGGAGTGATGCCCAGCGCTGCCAGCAGCGCCTGCTCGGTAACGCCAAGTTCAGCAGCTACAGCCGCGAAGTCAGGCGGGGCCTGACCTGGAGCGCCTAATGCGTTTCTCAATGCTTCTTCAGTGACACCCAGTTCAGCAGCCGCAGAAGCAAAATCGATTGACGGGGGCTGCTGTCCATTTTGGCCGGGGCTGCCCTGGTTTTGAGGGGCCGGAGGGCGATCCTTGTTTTCTCCTCCCGGGTTGTTTCCCTGCCCACCGGTTTGAATGGATGTGCCACCCTGCGCAAGCGCCTCTGCAATCAGCGGCCTGATCGCATTGCGAAAGGTGACGCTTTTTTCGGTAGGTTTTTGACCGCCGGCGCTCATTTTTTCCTGGACAGCGATCAGTCCATAGTAGCCATCTTCCATGTCAATCCACGGGTACCAGCCGAAGGCCCCCAGGCTCGATACAATCATCTTGTCATCACATTCGGGTTGCCAGGTATCCGCCAGACATTCCCGCCAGAGGCCGAAGCCATAGTGCCATTCATAGCCCAGTTGCGTTATCGGTGATGAAATGATATTCACTGCGCCCGTGGGTGTATGGTCTGCGGTCATCATTGCAAAGGAATCGGAAAGAATACTTCCAGACAGGGTGGCGTGCAGAAATCGAGCATAGTCATTTGCGGTGCTTGAGGCCCCAGCTGAGGCGCGCGGATTCTGTGTGCTGGGGATGTAGAATCCGGATGCAGAACTCATCCCCAGGGGCTGAACAATCTGCTCTTGAAAGAGGGCATTGTAGTCTTTTCCGGTGGCGTATTCTGCCATCAAAGCTGCCGTGTGCAAATGAGCCGGGCCGTAATAAAATTTTGCGCCGGGCGCGAATTCAAAATTATTTTCGTAGAGTTGGCGTCCGCAAGCGTCCAGGGTGGTATCGGCCTCGAACACGCAAGATCGTTCATACGCTCCAATATTGAACCCCGAAGTAAAGGATAACAGCTGGGCCAAAGTAACCTGGCTGCGAGGATCACCGGGATCATCCGTCCACCAGGGAATATAGTCTTGGGGGTGATCGTCCAGGCTCAATACACCGGCTTCGACCAAGCGCATGATGGTTGCAGACGATAACCACTTGGAGGCCGAGGCCAGCGGGTAGACTTTATTCGGCGTAGAACTCCCTTTTGAATAGGAAAAAACATTGCCATCTGTGTTGCCAACGATGACAGTGATTTCAGCAAAATCGGATTGATCGATTGCCGCAATCACAGCCTCCCAAGAGCCCGACGATGGATTTGCACCCGATGGGTCTACGCCCTCTTCAGATTGAGCGCTTTCTATATTTTGGATGCCTGTCGAAAGGCCGGGCGAATTTTGATCTGCGGGCAAATTGATGGAAATCGTGCTGCATGCCAATGATGCGAAAAGCAGGGTTAAAAATGCCGTGCGGGCGAAAACGTGTTTTTTCATCGTTTATGCTCCAATTCTATTCTGTTCTTAGCGCTTCAACAGGTTCTAAACCAGCGGCGCGGTTGGCGGGATACAGTCCAAAAAACACGCCTACGATGGTGGAAAAAGCCACCGCCAGGAGGACTGCATCCGGCTCAACCACTGGATCGATCGGCGTTCCGCCAATGGACGCATATTTCCCTACCAGGCCGGATACCATCCACCCCAGGCCGATGCCCAAAAAGCCGCCTCCCAAACTGATTAACGACGATTCAACCAGGAACTGCAACAGGATATCCACGCGGCGCGCCCCCATGGCCTTACGCAGGCCAATTTCCCTCGTCCGCTCGATCACCGAGACCAGCATAATGTTCATGATCCCGATCCCCCCCACCAGCAGAGAGATGCCCCCTACACCGCCGAGGAATATCGTCAGAGTGCCGATCACCGCCGTGGCGGTTTCCACCAGGGAGGTCTGGGATGTGATCGAAAAATCATCTTCCCCGGCTGCTGTACGATGCTGGATACGCAAAATATCAGAAATTTCATCTTCAGCTTTTTCAATAACTTCTTCACTCTCTGCTTGCACAAACATGACATCAATTTCATTGTGGGTATCACGATGGATCAGGCGCGCCTGTGCAGTCGTTAAGGGGACCAGGACGCGGTCATCGGATGAAGAAAAACCGGTGCTTCCCTCTTCTTCCAAAACCCCGATAATTTTCATGGGTTGGCCGTTAATACGGATGGTCTGGCCGATCAGCCCTAGACGGGTGTCGAAAAGATCATCAGCCACATCCACGCCAATGACAACCACCGAGGCTTTGCCCTTCACATCGATCTCCGAGATGAATTCGCCCTCGGTGATCGTCAGGCTCTGTAAGTCGGCAAATTCCGGCATTACACCGAGTAAGGTGGCGCTCGAACTTTGGTCCTTGTAAACCACCTCAGCCCGCGCATTCAGAATCCCCGTAGCCACGTCAACCGCCGATGCCTCGGATACCGCGTCCAGGTCATCCAGCGTCAGGGGTTCCGCGTTTGTAACTGTATCGTCTCTGCTGACAAACAAGAGGTTGACGCCCTCATTTTGGATGTCTGCGGTGATGGCATTTTTGGTGCCGTCGCCCAGGGCCAACAGCGCTACCACGGCGGCAACACCAATGATGATGCCCAAAGCAGTCAGCGCAGAGCGTAGTTTATTGGAGATCAGGCTTTCCAGGGCTTCGATCACAACTTGAAAAATGTTCATATTACGCCTCGATTAACCCATCACGGATGTAGATGACTCGCCGCGCTCTTACGGCGATTTCCGGATCGTGGGTAATGATGACCAAAGTGGTGTTTTCTTCCGCATTCAGGGTCAGCAGCAAACTCATCACCTCATCACCCGTTTTTGTGTCCAGATTGCCGGTGGGTTCATCCGCCATAATGATGGATGGCGTATTGACAATGGCTCTGGCAATGGCAACTCTCTGTTGCTGGCCGCCGGACAATTCGTTGGGGCAGTGCGTCAGGCGGTCACTCAACCCTACGCGTTCCAAAGCTTCTCTGGCCGCTTGCCGACGATTGCCTTTTGCGTTGCGGCTGTACCGCAATGGCAGTTCGACATTCGCCAAGGCAGTAGTTCGGGATAATAGATTGAAACTCTGGAAGACAAACCCGACCCGCTGGTTTCTTACGCTCGCCAACTGATCGTCCTTCAAGTGGGCCACGTTCTCCCCGTCGAGATAATACTCGCCCGAGGTGGGTTGGTCCAGCGCCCCGATGATATTCATCAGCGTAGATTTTCCTGATCCCGAAGGCCCCATGATGGCGACCACTTCTCCGGTGTAGATCTGCAGAGATACCCCGCGCAAGGCGTGTACTTCCACGTCGCCAACCTGATAGACTTTGGTTATTGCGCGGGTATCGACAACCGGGTGTTTCATGGCCGGCCTCCTCCGGAGTTGCCGCCAGGACCGCTTAAAAAACCGGCCCTGGTATTTCCATCCGGAGCAGTGGTTTCATCGGGAGGGTTGAGCATAATTGTGTCGCCAGCCTGCAGGTTCCCACTGAGCAATTCGCTATGAGCGCCATCGGTGACCCCTAACTGCACAGGCACTGGAACATATTTGCGCTCGGCAGTTTCGTTGTATACGAAGACGACTTTTTGGTCCTCCAAAATGCGGACGGCTTTATTGGGCACCAGGGTGATACCCGCTAACTGACGGATGATGATTTCAGCGGTTGCCGACATTTCAGGTTTTACGTACTCATCAGGCTCCAGCAAGAGAATGGTGACTTCGAAATAGACAACGCCGTCGGATGCATAGCCAACCGGCGAGATTTCAACCACCTCCCCAGAATATTCCCGGTCATCAATGGCGTCCAGCGTCAGCCTGACTGCCTGACCGATCTGCACCAGGTTGACATCAATCTCAGAGACCTCCAAATCCACATACATTTTCGACAAATCATCGATGCGAAAGGCGTGCGTATCGGCATAAACCTTATCTCCCGGCTGCGGTTCAGCCTGGGTGATCGTGCCTCTGAGCGGAGCTTCGACCCAGGCCTGGCTCAACGTAGCAAGCGCGGCTGAGACCTCAGCCTGGGCGGCATCAATTTCGTCCTGGGTTGGGCCGGCGGCGAGTTCTTCATACGTTTCCAGGTATTCATCCATTTGAGCCTTAGCGAGGTTGAGTTCCGCTTCCGCAATTGCCAGTTCAATATCACTGGCCGCGCTGACCAAATAGTTATACTCACGAACGGTGGTGTCGTACACTTGTTCGGTTTGCGCGTATGCTAAAAGGTAGTAGGCCCGGTTTACGTTGTCTTCATCCTTGCTTTCCCAGACGTCATAGTCATCTTTGGCGTCTTCGAAATCATCTTCGGCAATGACCATTTCGGCATAGGCTTCGTCAACATAAACCTGATCCGGGCCTCGATTGAGAAATTCCAGCCAGTAACCGGCATCCTCATATTCATCTACCGCTGCGGCGTACGCATCTTCAGCAGTAGCCAGGGCTAATTCAGAATATGCAACGTCGTACAGATCTGCGAGCGCTTCTTCAGCGGTTTCCAATTCGGATTTTGCCAGGATGATGTTAGTCGGCAGAGAACCCCATTCCAGGCTTGCCAGAACCTCGCCGTCCTGAACCTGATCGCCAACCTCAACATTCACGCTCTCGACGATTCCAGATGTTTCCCAGGATAGCGTCACGGATTGGTTTGATCGCACGTTTCCGGTTGCATCAATTGTAGACTCCAAGACGCCGGTCTGGATTTTGTGCGTTTGGATGTTCCCGAAGGTTTGCTGCTGCTGTGTGCGGCTCTGATAGATGTTGTAGCCCAGGTATCCCAAACCTGCCAATATTAGAACCAGCGCCAGTTTAAGGATTTTTTTGAACATTTCGACCTCCAAGATAGATTGCGTTTTCTATAAATCAGTAGCGGTTATTTGAACGACGGCGCTCATGCCCGGCTTGACCCAGCCATCGGCATCTACAATATACACTTCGGTGATAAAGGTAATCAGCCCTTGTAGATTTTTGCCAACGGGGTCAAGGCGAGTGATTGCGCCGGTATATCTGCGACCTTCAACAGCGTTCAGGTTGATAATGACAGTTTGCCCCACGGAAAGGTGGTGAATATCAACCTCGGAGATTTCTACATCGATATATAAGGCTGAAAGGTCATCGATGCGGAAAGACGTATCGCCTTCTGTGACCACATCGCCAACCTGGGCATCTATAGAGGTGACAACGCCATCGAATGGCGCAGCAATCTCCCGCAAGGCGAATTCAGCTAATGCGGAGTCGATTTGGGCCTGAACTGCGGCGATCTCATCTGGGGTTGGGCCCTCCAGTAAACTGGCATAGGTTTCTTGGGCATCTGCCAGATTTTCTTGCGCAAGGTTGATGGAGGCAAAGGCCCGGTTTACATCCACCGGGTTGGGGCCGTCTAGCAGGTCTTCGTAGTCGTACAGGGCCTCCTCGCAGTCATATTCAGCCTGAGCAACGGCCAGCTCCAGGGTATCCAGCCAGTCCTGAATGTTGCTGTCCCCAGCCGCACGAGGGTGATTCTTGATGAAAATCTCAAGGTCTTCTAAATTCTCTTCTAATTCGTCCAGCACATCTTCCCTGGCGATAACTTTTGCCCAGGCAAGATCCATTTGGTTTTGATTAAAAGAGTTGATGAATGATCTGTATTTTTGTTCTGCATTGTCCAATGCACTGAAGGCGATGGCGACATCATAAGCGGCCTCGGCCACGGCTACTTGGTCATAGCTTGCGTCGAGTTCATCCATCGAATCCAGGGCATCAGAATACTGCTTTTCGGCAAGGATCACAACGGTGGGGAGGCTTTCGAATTCGAGAGAGGCCAGCACGTCTCCTGCGAGAACCGGATTGCCTACCTCCACAGAGACGGCTTCAATGATGCCCGATGTCTGCCAGATCAACTCAGCTTGTCTTGCAGAATAGACTGTGCCTGAAGCGATGACAGTGGTATCTTGTGGAAGATCGAGCCGTACGGATTCATTTGGTAGTGAATCAGCGGTCACATCTGGCGTTGCCAGAACGGTTGTGTTTGTTGTGCAACTCATCAGCAGCAACAGCAAACCGATATAGGCGGTAAGCACAAAAATCCTGAAGCGCATAAGAAACTCCTGCAAAGCATTACGAACCCGTATGATAGGGGAGATCGGTGTTTTGCAGAAGTACCCCCGGTAACAATTGCCCGCTTTGCAGCATGTGTCTGCGGGCATATCCTGGATATGACCACCGGCAGTATGCCTGTTTATAAGAATTTGTTAGAATACCTGTATGGATAAAGGCGAAATCGAACCTGGATTGATTCAAACCTTCCGTTGGTTTGCCATGCTGAAACTGGCATTGCTGATCATTTTGCTTGGAATACAGATGAGTAACGCGCCATTACAAGTCTTCTGGCCTCTGGCGCTGCTGATGATTGCTGAGAACAGCTGGTTACTTGGATATTTATTCATCAATCCCCTGAGGCATCGGTTGGGCCATTATTATCTTCCCATAGCCCTGATAATTGGGGCGGGCGGCATTTTGCTGGAACGCGAACTCTTCTCCCCCCTTCAGCGACTCTGGCAGCCCGATGCCTTTTTCTTCCTGCTGCTGGTCTTAATCGCCTGGCAGTATCGCTTTTGGGTGGTGGGTGTGTATACCTTATTGTTGGGTGTGACAGATTTTGGGTTATATCAATATGCGATTCCCCAAGAGCTATTCCCCCAACCAATCGATGACGGCATTCTCATTGGGCGGCTACTTATGCGTTCGGTTGTTTTTTTGCTAATGGGCTTTGTGGTCACAAATTTGATGAATAAACAGCGCCAGCACAGGCTGGCGCTGGAAAAGGCCAACCTGAAGTTACTGCAACATACCATCACAAATGAACAGCTGGCAATCAACCGGGAGCGCAATCGTCTATCGCGCGAATTGCACGATACGCTGGCACATACACTGAGTGGCGTCGTTGTCCAACTGGAGGCTGTGATCGCAGTATGGGAAAATATCCCGGAGAGAGCGCGGTTGATCGTGGAACAAGTGATCGAGAATGCCCGGAGCGGCCTGGCTGAAACCAGGCGCGCTCTGGGTAATCTCCGCGCAACACCCCTGGAAGAGATGGGGTTAGCGCTTGCCACCAGAACATTGGCTGAAGATGTCTCAGCCCGTTATGGCCTAAAACTAGCCCTGGAGATTCCTGATACACCTCTAGATATTCCCCTGGACGTTGAGCAAGCTTTCTTTCGTATCGCGCAAGAGGCCTTCAACAATATCACCCGTCATGCCAAAGCTGAGAATATATCCGTCGAGTTGAGCATTCAAAACGATGATCTCACCCTGATGATCAGCGATAATGGTCAGGGCTTTAAACCCGATCATGCGGTCACGCAAGAGCAATATGGATTACAAGGGATGCGCGAACGTGCTGAGATGATCCATGCCCAATTCGCAATAACCAGCGCCCCAGATCTAGGGACGACGATTCAAATCAGCAAGGAAATCTGAGATGATTCGAGTTCTGGTATGCGATGACCAGGCGGTGGTCAGAGATGGGTTGGAAATGAGTTTGAATGTAGACCCGTTGATCGAGGTTGTCGGCCTGGCAGAAAATGGCGCTCAAGCCCTGGAATTGGCTGTAAAGACCAAGCCGGATTTGATATTGATGGATTTAAAAATGCCGGGGATGAGTGGCATCCAGGCTACGCAAGAAATCCGGAAGAAATTTCCGGAGATCAAGATATTGGTTTTGACAACGTTTACCGATGACGCATGGGTTTACGATGCCGTGCGCAGCGGTGCGGATGGTTACTTGCTAAAAGATACACCGCGGGCGGAATTGATCGCCGCGATCAAAGGCACAATGGCAGGAGAGAGTTATATAAACCCCGCCGTGGGCCGCAAACTACTGACACTGGCAGCCCAGGCGCCCGATACACAAAAATCCGCAAAAATTGAGATGGAATTAAGCCAGCGTGAGATCGATGTACTCAAGCTAATTGCACGCGGATTAAACAACGCTGAAATCGCCGAAAGACTATACTTATCACGCGGTACGATCAAGAACCATGTCAGTTCAATCCTGAGCAAATTGGGGGTGACCGACAGAACTCAGGCAGCCATCCTGGCGGTCAAGTCAGGAATAGTTTGAAAATCCGCATCTGTCAGGATATTTCCGCAGTAGCTCCGCGCACCAACAGTGTTCCCAACATCTCTGGCAGCAATTCGGCCTTCTCAATTTCGTACAAAATCGTGAATAACTCCCCCGACACTGAGGCGTGATGTGCAAACGCTACAAACGATTCGATAGTCATCGCAGCATAGGCGCGCGGATCAATGCCCTGCCGCACGCTACCATCGCGCTGCCCCTCTTCCAGGAACAAGTAGGGCGGTTTTTCCACATACAACCCCATAAAAATATCTTGGTACAACTGCGCCATTTCCTGAACATCATCCTGGTAGCTGAAATAATGATCAAAGGCGCCTGTAAACCGGTAGAATTCAGGGAACTGGCGGTACGAGGCCAGTAAAATCTCAACGAAGTAGGTGAATTTTTCCAGGCCGGAAGCCATGGCTGCAGGTTCTGGTTTGGACACCGTTGGGGACAATATCTCCCAGGCGAAAAAGCGCAAAACCGCGTAGGCCAATGCCTTTTTTGAGGGAAAATAGCGATACAAGGTCGCGCGGCCAACCCTGGCCGCCGCTGCTACTTGTTTCATGTCCAGGTCGGCCCACCCTTTTTCAAGACAAAGGTTTAAGCCCGCGGTCAGGATATCCCGGGTTTTTGTATCGAGCTTTGTGGATTGCCCTTGCTCACGAAAACTATTTGCACTTTCCATCGTGTAATCCTTTGCTCTGGCTATCTCTAAGGATGGACTTCCCAGTCACAAGCCTGTTATACCACAAAATGAGACATGTGTCTTGACACGAGACACGTGTCTCATTATAATCACGCTATATTATTAGGAGTTACGCACTTGCGAGGTGAAAGTCCGAAAAATAGGGGTGTGGGGTACTCCGCACCCCCATTTTTCGGTAAATTTTCAACGAACTGCGTAAGTCCTAACTATAAAACAGCATGAACAAAGGAGATTTACGAACGATGAAACTATCCAAATGGATCACAATTTATACGGCCTTGCTGGGGGTGTTTGGCGTAGGCATGGGCATCTGGAGTGCCATTTCACCCATGGGGATGTTCGAAATCGCTGGGCTAACTTTAGAAGGCAGCGGAGTTGCTCTCGCCATTGGTCTCTTCGCGGCGCGCAATTTCGCATTTGGCGTACTCTTCTTGATTGTGCTGCTCAAGCACCGCACGAAAGAAGCATTGCTGGCAATCTATATCTCTCGATTTGTCCTCGACATACTGGATACCAGCGTCATCGCCCTCACCGGCATGATGGATTTGGCTCGAATTCTGGAGCAAGCGCTTTTCTTAGTGCCGGTTCCCTTCGTTATTCATTACCTGGTGAAATCAGAATAAAGCCTGAAATTACATCTTACAACTAGGGCCTTCTACTAGTCAAACCAGCTTGCAGCGTTTAAGCGTTGACAATCGTAAAATAAGAAGTATACTGAGTAAACAGTGTTTACTCAGTATACTTCAATGACCAAACACACACCACAAACCCGCCGCAAGGCACAAACTCGCCAAGCCATTCTTGATAACGCCCTGGCTATGATCGTTGCCCAGGGTGCAGACGGCCTATCCATCCGCGCCCTGGCAGACCGCATTGACTACACGCCCGGCGCATTGTATAAATATTTCGATAGCAAAGAAGACCTGATTGACGCAGTGCGCGCCGATTGCTTTGAACGGCTAAATGATTTCATGGCCAGGCGCGTGAAGGGGGCGCAAAACGCCGCGGAAATGCTCCTGCAAGGCGGGCTGGCGTATATCGATTATGCCGCCCGGCATCCCCAGGAATATCATCTCATGTTCAATATGGAACCCTCGCGGGCGACCTCCGGCGAGCAGCGCCAGATAGCCATGCGCTTGCTGCTGCAAATTGTGCAGACGGGGCTTGCCCAGGGGGAATTCAGCATCCACGGGGATTACGATGCCCAGGCCATCGCCTACCATTGTTGGGCCACCGTTCATGGGATTGCCTCCCTTCAGGCCACAGTTTTATTGGATGAACGCACCGACATGGCCGCGGTGAGCCGCGTGATCCTGCAAAAGGTGGTTGAGCAATTCATCGTGTCCAATACAGGAGATACTCAATGAATCCAACGGTACAAAAAACGCTGGCAGCTTATGGCGGGAGCGAACTCTGGGCCGCGGCAAAGACGATCCGGGCCGAGGTCAGCGTTCAAGGTTGGGCATTCACGCTAAAGCGGCGTCCCTTTTTTGAGCACGCCCAGATTGTAATGGATGTCTCCCGCCCTTTTTCCAGGCTCGCTCCGATTGGCAACAAACCGCATATCGCCGGCATTCTCGACGGGCACGATGTCTTCCTTGATGATAATCAGAAAGGTGAAATCATCGCCGAGCGCAAACAGGCCCGCCGTTATTTTCCCGGCGGAAGGCGACTGCTCTACTGGGATGATCTGGACATGGCTTATTTTGCCAACTACGCCTTCTGGAACTATTTCACCCTGCCGGCCTTGTTGATGAACGAAGCGATTGCCTGGCGTGAGATCGAACCCGGCTTGCTTGAAGCCGCCTTCCCCGCAGAAATTCCGACCCACAATCCAGTGCAGCGCTTTCGCTTTGATGATGAAACCGGCTTGCTCATCCAACACGATTACACAGCCGAGATCATCAGCAAGCTTGCGACAGCAGCGCATGTCGTTCTCGAACACACCCAGGGCGCGCAATGCCTCTATCCATCCAGACGCCTGGTGACACCCCGCACCCCCTCCGGCAAAGCCATGTCAGGCCCAACATTAATTGCCATTACCGTTCATAATTTTCAACTGGAGTAATCCCCATGATACCCGACTGGATCGACCGCACCGAATACCCCTTTCCCCCCAATCCATATTCTCTGCCGATGGGCACGATGAGTTACATCGACGAAGGCACTGGCGAGCCACTGGTGATGGTGCACGGCAACCCGTCCTGGTCGTTTGAATTTCGCGCCCTTATCAACTTTACTTTCCGGTAAGTGGGTAGAGAAAATGGTCTCAACACGTGGTAGAGT
>CAYFMI010000108.1:0-11863 GCA_964344175.1 uncultured Anaerolineales bacterium | reverse complement strand
ATAGGAGTTACGCGCTTGCACAGGGAAGGCCCGGAAATAGGGGTGTGTGGGGCGCGAAGCGCCCCACACACCCCTATTTCCGGAATATCTTTCATCGAACTGCGTAAATGCTAAATTATTCATTGAACATTTCGCCAACGCTGCGGCCTTCATGGGCGCGCAGAATTACTTCACCTAACAGTGGGGCCACCGAGCAAATTTGTAGCTTATCTCCCAAGCGGGCGGCTTGTTCTGGCAGAATGGGTATCGTATCGGTGGTGATGATCTTTGTCAGCGGCGCCTGAGCGAGGCGTTTTACGGCAGGGGGTGAAAGCACGGGATGCACAAAGGTTAGATACACATTGCGGGCGCCGTGTTCCTTTGCCAGCTCCACAGCCTGAGCTGCCGATCCGGCGGTATCCACTTCATCATCCACGATGATGACATCGCGATTTTTTACATCACCAATCAACGTTAGGGCACGGGCCTGATCTTTCTTTCCCCGGCGGCGCTTTTCAACAAAGGCAATCGGCACGCCTAAATCGGCGGCGAAGTTGCGCCCTTTTTTGGCAAACCCCAAATCGACAGTCAGCACAACGGGGTCACGCATGGAGGGCAGCAGCGCGGCGATATGTTCGTTAAGGATATGAAACGCGCTGATCACATCCCCAGGGATCGAAAAATACCCCTGGATTTGTCCGGCGTGCAAATCCAGCGTCATGTAGCGGTCGGCCCCGGCAATTTCAATCATATCGGCCAGCAAGCGGGCGGTGATCGGTGTGCGCGGCTTGTCTTTTTTGTCGGAGCGCGCATAACTATAATAGGGCACTACCGCAGTGACACGACCAGCCGAATCGAGCCGCAGTGTTTGCAGCGTGATCAACAATTCCATGATATTGCGATGCACTGGCCGGGAGGTCGTTTGGATGATATAGACATCTTGCCCGCGCACGCTGCTGTGCAGCCGCACCCACAGGTTATCATTGGGAAAATGCTGCACATCGTGCCCGCTCAGGGGGACATTCAAATAACTAGAGATTTTTCCGGCCAGATCGGTGGATGCCGTTCCTGCAAACAGCTTAATCTCTCCGTAAATCCCGCGGTCATCGTGGTGTTTAATACCCATTCCTATACTCCCAAAAAATTAGGCAGCGGCCCATTCGGTGCGCAATACACTCATGATTAACACATCGCGGTATTCGCCCTCATGAAATTGAGCCTGCCGCATGCAGCCCTCATGGACAAAGCCGACCTTCTCATAAGCGCGCACCGCCCGAATATTCCAATCGAATACCCGTAAAAAGATGCGATTCAAATTAAGCGTGTTGAAGCCGTGCTGCAACATCAAACGCATTACTTCGCTGCCGTAGCCCTGGTTCCAATAGGCTTTCGCGCCAATCATAATCCCCACTTCGGCGTTACGCGACCGCCAATCGATGCCGAAAAGGGCGATATTCCCCACCGGAACCCATGTATCCTGATCTTTGATTTCAATCATCAGGGGGTGTTCCTCTTGTGGGCGTTTTAACATGGCCTCGAACCATTGTTCTTCGTGGGTTTGCGACATCGGCAAGAAAATCGAAATCCCATCCCGCACTTCGGGGTCATTCAACCACTCAACGAATAGCGCTAAATCGTCGTGCGAAACGGCGCGCAGCCGAATTCGGTCTCCGTAGATCATGGCCGTGTAACTCCTTCCAGCAGCGCTATTACAGCCTGGTGGGGCGAAATCTGGCGCGCGACCAGATCTCCAAAGACCGCTTCGTAACGTTCGGCGGCTACGCTCCTTTCCCAGTGTTGCAGTAGCGTAGCTTGCAGCAATGTATCTAACTCGGCCCCCAGGCGGGCGCGTTCGCGGCGTTCCCAATCGCCGCTCTCTTGTAGATGTATTTTATGTTGGGTGATGAGATCAACCAGTTCGACGATTCCTGAACCCTCGGTGGCAACTGTTTTTTGAATGGGCGGGATCCAGAGAGTCTCGCTTTGGGCTGATTCAGTGATTGATGGGGATACTGTTTCCAGAGTACCGTGATGCCGAAAAACGCGCGGCGCCGGGTGCGCCAGATTGAGCATGCCGCGCAGGGCGCGTTCGGTATGCTCCGCGCCAGGGCGGTCGGCCTTGTTGACGACCAGAATATCGGCAATTTCAAGGATGCCTGCTTTGATGGCTTGAATATCGTCGCCCAGTCCGGGCGCTTCTACCACCAGGGTGGTATGCGCCAGTCGGGCAATATCAACTTCGGCTTGCCCCGCGCCGACGGTCTCGATCAGGATGATCTCGAACCCGGCGGCGTCGAAAGCCTGAACCAGCCCCGAGGTAGTCGCGGCTAACCCGCCCAGGGAGCCGCGCGCAGCCATCGAGCGGATGAATACCCCTGGGTCGCCGGCCAAATCCCGCATACGAACGCGGTCCCCCAACACCGCGCCGCCCGAAAAAGGGCTGGAAGGGTCCACAGCCACAACAGCCACCCGCCGGGAGTCCGACCCATTTTCCGGGTGGCGATAGGCGTATGCCAGTCGATTGACCAGGGACGATTTCCCTGTGCCGGGGGCGCCAGTCACACCAATCAGGTGGGCCTTGCCGGTGTGCGAGAACAAATCGCCCAGGGCGGCCCGGCCTTCAGGGGTGTTGTTTTCAATTTGAGAAAGCAGGCGCGCCAGAGCCAGGCGATTCCCATTCAGCACTTCTTCGACAGAAATCATCTTAACTGGCCGTTTCCCCCAATACCCCCTGACGCACATCGTCCACAATCTGGTCTGTCATTGTACCGGGGCCATAGATGCCACTTACGCCGGCATTTTCCAGCGCCTGCACATCTTCATCGGGAATGATGCCGCCAACGAAGATCTGCACGCGTTCTTGCCCGTTGGCTCTGAGCAATTCGATGACTCGCGGCACTAAGGCCATGTGTGCGCCTGAGAGAATAGAAAGCCCGATGACATCGACATCTTCTTGCAGGGCAGCCTCGGCGATCATTTCTGGCGTTTGGCGTAAGCCGGTGTAAATGACTTCCATACCGGCGTCGCGCAGGGCGCGAGCGACCACTTTGGCACCGCGGTCGTGCCCATCCAGGCCGGGTTTGGCAATCAGCACTCGAATTTTACGTTCGGTTTTACTCATGAGGTCTCCAGGAAGTTGAGTTGGTTTAGCCGTACAGAATTCGGTGAGGGGTTCTTGAATACAGGAGTGATCGGGGTGGCAAAAGCATATTGGAATGCCAGGGGTTTACCTCTTCTTTTGATTGTAATGATTATACCGCAGGGGTATTCAAATCTTTATGGTCATGAATCGACCTAAAATTTTTGTAATCTTGACAGTGAACAATGGGCGTGATAATCTTTCGCCGGTTAGTTGAAATGGCAGATTGTCATCTACAATTTGCTGGAAATACTGAATAGAATAATGGAGTTTGTTCGCATGGAAGATCGAATTACCGGAACAGTGAAGTGGTTCAATGCCCGCAAAGGCTATGGATTCATTGGCCATGAAGGTGGCGATGATGTCTTTGTACACTATTCGGCCATCAATATGGAGGGGTATCGTCGCCTAGAAGAGGGGCAGAATGTTGAGTTCACGATCGAAGAAGGCCCAAAAGGGGTTCAGGCTGGTGAAGTGATCCCCGTATAGGGCCTCGGTTCATATTTTAATGCAAAGCCGCCAAAAGGCGGCTTTGTGTATTCATCGATAAGCCTCACTGCAAAATCTGGTACCCATTCTTGCATAGAGAGCCTGCGTCACCGCCTTGACGGTTCGCCTCCTGAGTCTGAGCCAAGCGTAGACCGTAGTTTAGGGCCTTCTCTTTGGATGAAGGCTTAGTAACCTGAGTTATTTGTTGCGCGGGCTGGTTTCTCCTATGTTACAATGAGGTCGTAATTCGTGGAGGAGAATTGTGAAATGGAACAGTTGTTGAATGAGCAGGGCCAGGGTTTCTTAGAATACTCAATGTTAATTGTACTTATTGCTATCATCGTCATGATTTTGCTATCGGTTTTTGGGGGTGCGGTAGGAAATCTCTTTAGCAACATCGTCGCATCCGTCTAAAATGCCTTTCGCCATCGATATTTTTTTATATACTCGTCTCGGTTACCAACCTGAGCGCTTCAGCGCGCAAAACTTCCATCATATTTCCGCAGTAAATCCATAATTCCTCCATAGTGTTGGTGCATACTATGGGCAATCTTATCCAACGGGCGATTGCCCATTTTGTATTACGGAGGTAAACGATGATGCGAAAACCAACATTGTGGCGGGCTGTAACAGCGGTAGTGATCGTTGTTCTGCTGATTGCCGGAGGTGTTGCGCTTTACCGGTTTGGGCTTGGGCGCGGTTATGCCCTTGCAGCAGGCGCTGAAGGCGTTGAGTTTGATCGAGAAATGTGGGGCAGCTATCACCATGTCGCCTTCCCCTTTGGGCGACACCCCATGGGATTTTTCCCCTTTGGCTCACTCTTAGGGTTATTCTTGACCGGATTGCTGTTTTTATTCGTGGTCAAGGGTATCTTCCGCCTGATCTTCTTCCGGCCGTGGCCTATGCATCCTGATGCTGATCCCGAAGCCTGGAGCCGCTGGCACGGGCCTGGTTGGGGGGCGCCTCCCTGGCAGCGCGCTGCAAAGGACCCCCCCGAGACTCAAGACCCCGACAGCGAAATAAGCCCCAAAGCCTGATGTCCTGTTTGTGTAAATCGAGTACGCGGCCATGTGCGTACTCGATTTGCATTCCCCTGATTTTCATGATACAAACGGATCGATGAAGCAAACGATTCTCGTAGTGGATGATGAACCCAAAGTCGCCAGGTTAGCCCGCGACTACCTGGAGAAGAATAACTTTCGCGTGTTCGTAGCTGACGACGGCACGATGGCATTAGCTGTGGCACGCCGCGAAAAGCCCGATCTGATTGTGCTCGACCTGATGCTGCCGGGAATGAACGGCCTGGATGTCTGCCGGGCGATCCGGCGCGAGTCAGATGTGCCCATTATCATGCTGACCGCCCGCGCCGAAGAGAGCGATCAGTTAGTGGGTTTAGAACTGGGCGCGGACGATTATGTCACCAAGCCGTTTTCGCCGCGGGCGCTGGTGGCGCGGGTGCGTGCCGTTCTCCGTCGAACACAGGGCGACATGCGCCCAATAGGGGTGATCCACACGGGAGATCTGATGATTGACCTGAAGGGGTATCGGGTTACGCAGTCTGGCGAAACACTTAACCTGACGCGTAACGAATTCAAGCTACTCTCGCTGCTGGCACAGCATCCGGGGCAAACATTTTCTCGCGCCCAATTGCTAGAAGGTTTGCACGGCGTGGTATATGATGGCTATGATCGCAGTATCGATTCCCACATCAAAAACCTGCGCCGCAAAATCGAGCCGATCCCCGCTGAGCCGCGCTATGTGCTTACCGTATATGGTATCGGTTACAAATTCGCCGACGAGGTTTAAGCATGCCCTCTCACCGCCCCTGGAAAGACTACCACAACAATTTGCCCGGCTCTCATCATAAGCGCCGTTTCCTCTTTGGGCGCTTTTTTGGCTTCATGCTCCTGCTGGTGATTCCCTTCATTGCTGCAGGCGCGCTCTCGGGCATTTTCTTTGAGCGGGGTGATTTTATGCATATGCTTCACCCTAGCGCACGCTTGTGGTTTTGCGGCGTACCGTTGCTGTTGCCGATTCTGGCAATTCTGATTGGGGCGCGTGTCTTTCGCAATATGAGCAATCCCTTTGCCAATATTATGGCTGCTGCCGACACGCTGGCGGATGGGGACCTCAGTGTGCGCGTGAGCGAGCACGGCCCCAGCGAAATGCAGCGCATGGCGCGCGCTTTCAACCGTATGGCCGAAGAACTGGAGCGCGCCGAGAACCAGCGTCGTAACCTGACAGCAGATGTCGCTCACGAGTTGCGCACGCCGCTGCATATCATCCAGGGTAATTTGGAAGGCGTTATTGATGGTGTTTACCCGCCCACGCCGGAGCATTTCGAAGCCATGCTGGATGAAACCCGCTTGCTGGCAAGGCTGGTGGACGATTTGCAAACCCTTTCTCTGGCTGAGGCTGGGCAGCTTCCGCTGCATTTAGGCGCAGTTGATTTGGTGGAGTTGTTGCAGGATGTCTGCACCAGTTTCAGCGGTCAGGCCGAACAAGCGGGTGTAGCGTTAACCATGGAAGTGGCAGGGGATGAAGACAAATTGAAGATCCTGGGGGATGGCGACCGTCTCGATCAGGTTTTTAGCAATCTGGTGGGGAATGCTCTTCGCTTTACGTCTTCAGGAGGGCGCGTGATCTTGAACGCGGCTGCCACCCCCGAGGGGGCGCGTGTCTCCGTGCGCGACAGCGGAGCGGGTATTCCTCCTGAAGATATTCCTTATATTTTCGAGCGATTTTGGAAAGGCGACCGCGCAAGGTCGCGCGGCAAAGGCGGCGGCAGCGGTTTAGGATTAGCAATCACGCAGCAATTGGTGCAGGCACATGGCGGGCAAATTTGCGTCGAGAGTGAATTAAATCAGGGGAGTGTTTTTAGCGTGTTTTTGCCACACGGCTAAGGAGCATTGTTTCTCTTCAGTAGTTTTTCGTATACAATGATGGGGTGAAAATAGGAGGCCGCCATGCTAGAGAATCCCATCATCGAAACCATGCTCAACCGAAAATCCATCCGCAATTATTCCGACGAAATGCCTTCCGACGAAGTTGTCGAGACCATCGCGCGCGCCGGGCAGCAAGCCCCATTTGCTTCTCAGTTGGGCAGCCTGCTTTTAACGCGCAACATTCAAGAGAATCCATTTAAAGCCCCTTTGTTTTTCATTGTCTGCGTCGATGCCCACAAGTGGGAGCGTATTATGACGCGCCGCAACTGGACGATGATTGCCGAAGATTTGCTGCTGATGCTATTGGGGATGCAGGATGCCGCCCTGATGGCCGAGAATATGGTTATTGCTGCTGAGAGCCTGGGGCTGGGGAGCTGCTTCTTAGGGGGGATTCCATATCACGCCGATGAGATTATCCAACAATTCAGCTTGCCGCCGCGCGTCTTCCCGATGGTGGGCCTGGCAATGGGTTACCCCGCCGAAGACCCGCCGCCGCGGCCGCGCTACCCGTTAGATTTTGTGCTTTTCGAGGAGCAGTACCCGACCTTCGACGATGAGTTGATCCAGCGCTCAATGGACGTGATGGACGAAGGCTACCGCGCTCAAGATTATTACCGTAATCTCAAAGCCATGATCGCGCTGAAGGGCGACCGCCCGGAGACCTTCACCTACGACACCTATGGCTGGACAGAGCATATCTGCCGTAAATGGGGGCAAAACCTGTTCCCCAGGGACTTGCTTAAACAGTTCGAGCGCTGCGGTTTTGATCTGGCGCGCCGTGAATAGCCGATTGGGGTTATGACAGCCAAAGCTAACCCCAGGAGCGCTTCATGACTGCTAAACTCACCCCGCGCGATAAGCTGATGTACGGTGTCGGCGACATCGGTTTCAGCCTGACAACGACCATCTTCGGGGCATTTTTTGCCATCTTCCTCACCGATGTGGTGGGGATTCGCCCCGCCATTGCTGCCCTGGCTATTTTCATTGGCCGCAGTTGGGACTATATCAATGACCCCATCTTCGGTTATCTCTCCGACCGTACCCGCACGCGCTGGGGTCGCCGCAGGCCCTACTTGCTCTTTGGCTCCCCCCTGCTTGTTGTGACCTTCACCATGTTATGGTGGCGTCCGCCCTGGGACAATGTGACCACCCTGGCGGCCTATTATGCCGTAGCGTATATGCTCTTCGAAGCCTCCAATACCCTGCTCTACATGCCCTATTTTGCCCTGACCCCCGAACTGACCTCAGACTACGACGAGCGTACCTCGTTGACCAGTTATCGCATGTTCTTCTCTATTTTGGGCAGTTTGGTGGCTTTCATCGTTCCTCTGATGATCGTCGGTTCTTTCGTTCCGGAGAATGCCGGGCGCGTCTTCAACATGGGGTTGGCCTTTGGCATCGTCGCCGCCTTGCCGATGATTTTGGTATTCATGGGCACCAAAGAGCGCCGCGATTATATGGAGCAGAGCAAGCCCACCCTGCGTCATTCGTTGCAAGCTGCCTGGCGCAATCGTCCTTTCCGCTACGGGCTGGCGATCTTCCTGGCAACCTGGATCTCGGTGGAAATTCTTCAGGCTACGCTGCTGTTCTTTATCAAATATGTTGTCCAGCGTGAAGCGCAGAACGACATTATTATGGCAAGTATTTTTGTGATTGCCATGTTTGCCTTGCCAATTTGGAATTGGGTGGCGCGGCGCTGGAGCAAACGTTGGGCCTATGTGTGGGGGATCGCTTTTTGGGCGGTTGTGCAATTGGTGTTGATCTCATTAAGCGCGGCCACGCCCCTGGGGTGGATCTTGTTACTCTGTGCGCTGGCTGGTATTGGGGTGGCAGCTGCCCATGTGCTGCCCTGGGCCATCTTGCCCGATGCCATCGAATGGGATGAATATCAGACCGGTGAACGCCATGAAGGCATGTTTTATAGCCTGACTACTCTGACCAAGAAGATTGCTACGTCGATAGCTGTTCCCTTAGTGTTGCTGCTCCTCGAATTCACCGGTTACACTCCCAATGTCGCACGGCAGGCTCCGGCTGCATTGTGGGGTATTCGCATTGCCATCGGGCCGATCCCGGCATTGCTATTACTGGTTGGGATTGGTTTCGCTCTCAAATATCCCCTCGACCGGGCGCAGTTCGCCGAGATTGTGGAGAAACTGGCCGCCCGCCGAAATTAGCCGAAAAAGTATATGCGGACTGCTTTGCAGTCCGCATATACTTTTTCGGAATCCCCCTTGATCTTGATACGATATAACCATGACCAACATCGAAGTTCGCCCGGTACGCACCAAACGCGAAAAACAAATCTTTCTCACGTTTACGTGGAAAATCTACAAAAACGACCCGTTGTGGGTTCCACCGCTATTGCGGGAACGCGCCAAAGTGACCAATCCCCGGCAAGGTGTGTTCTTTGAGCGCGGCCAGGCCGAGTTCTTCGTTGCCTGGCGGAACGGTGAGCCGGTTGGCACCATCTGCGCGGCTGAAGACTCCCCCACCAATCGGCAGCGCGGAACGAGAGAATGCATCTTTGGCTTCTTTGAATATATCGAGGATCCCGAGGTCTTTCGCGCGCTGGTGGAGAGCGCCTCCGATTGGGGGCGGGCGCGCGGCCTGGATGCTCTCTATGGCCCCTTCAATTTGGATTATGAAGACAGTTACGGTGTGTTAGTCGAGGGGCGCCAACGTCCACCGGCGTTGATGTGCGGCCACACCCCACCCTACTACCCCGATTTCATGCTGCGTTATGGATTCAAAGAAGCCCGCGCCCAGAATGTCGCTTTGGGGGTAGAGATCGCCGATACACCCCAAATGCAGCGCATGGCGCGTATCGCTGACCGCGTTCGCAAAAAGGATTGGATTACGGTTCGGGAAGCAGATTTCGACCGTTGGGATGAAGAAGTCGATAACCTGCACCGCCTGCTGACCCTGGCCCTGGCGCACCTCGACGACCATATCGGCTGGCATCGCAATGCCGTCGAAGCCATGGTCGCTCCCTTCAGGCAGATCGCCGATCCGGAGCTGATCCTCTTCGCCGATGTGCGCGGCGAGACAGTCGGCTTTCTGCCCGGCCTGCCTGACCTGAACGAAGTCTTCATCCATGTGAACGGATTGCGTTACCCCTGGAACTACCCCCAGTTATTGTGGCGCATGAAAACCCAGAAAATCCGGGGGTTGACGGTCAAATCCGTGCTGGTGCTGCCGGAGTATTGGAATACCGGCGTAGGGATTTTGCTCTTCGATGAACTGGCAAAACGGGCGATGGCGAAAGGCTATACCTGGGCCGATCTTTCCATCACCGGGGCAGACAACCCCAATACGATCATCCTCGCCGAACACATGGGGGCAGAAATCTATAAACGCTGGCAGGTGTATCGGCTCAATATCTAATACCGAAAAAGACAGTGCGGCGGCCAAAGGCCGCCGCACTGTCTTTTTCGGGCTAGTCCACCGTCAGTGTCTTGCTCAAATTTCTGGGGAAATCGGGGTCGTAGCCACGCGCCAGGCTGATGCGGTAGGAGAGCAGTTGCAGCGGCAATACACTTAGTAGCGCATTCACATGCGGTCGCAGCCCGGCGGGGGCATCTATGGTGGGGATGACGATCAGGTCATCGGCGTTGGCGCGCAGGCGGGGGTCTTCTTCGCCGATGGCGATCGCGCGCCCGCCGCGGCAGGTGACTTCGTTGATCCCGCTGATAATCAGAGATGTGTCTTCCGGGCCGGCCACAAAGATCACCGGGTAGCCATCGGTCACTGCTGAGAGCGGGCCGTGCTTGAACTCGGTGGAGAGCATGCCTTCGCAGTGGGCGTAGGTAATCTCTTTGAGTTTCAAGGCCCCCTCCAGGGCGATGGGATAAGTCAGGCCGTAGCCCAAACAGTAGAGGTCGTCCCAGGGCGAGATCTTCCCCTCCACCGCGGGAATCTGATCCTCCACCGCTTCAATCGTTGTCTCAATCCATTGGGGCAGCTTTGCCAGCGCAGCGGTATCGTGTCCGCCCATCTTCAGCGCCAGGTACAAAAATCCGACCACCTGATTGGTGAAAGTCTTGGTCGCCGGGACGCTGATCTCATAGCCGCAGGCCAGGGGGACATAATACTCGCTCTCGCGCATCAACGACGAACCGACCACGTTGACCAACCCCAACACACCCATGCCGCGCTTCTCGGCAACTTGAATTGCGTTGAGCACGTCTTTGGTTTCGCCGCTCTGGCTGACGAAAACCCCCACATCCTCAGGCCCGACCGCCGGGGCATACTGGGCGATGAACTGCGGGGCCAGCACAGGAATGGTGACACGCCCGGCCAGGCGGCTGAAATAGACCGAGCCGAGCAGCCCGGCGTGATAGCTGGTGCCGCAGGCGATGATATAAATATTGCGGGCGGCTTTGAGCCTGTCGATCAGCGGATCGACATCGGCGGAATTTTCCAGCAGGTGGAACAACTCCTGGGCGACCTGGGACTGTTCGTGGATCTCTTTGAGCATGAAGTGATCGTAGCCACCCTTCTGCACCGCTTCCATGGTATCTTCGACCAGTTCCGGCTGGCGCTCGATGATCTGGCCGTCTTCCACATCGCGGATCTCGTAGCCATCGCCCCAAAAGGTGATGATCTCGCCGTCTTCCAGGCGCACAATGTTTCGGGTGATATCGAGTACTGATGGCAAGTCGGAGGCAATGCAGGTCGCGCCGTCGGTAACCCCAGCCACCAACCCGGAACCTTTCTTGATGGCGTAGAGCCGGTCTTCGCCCAAGCGCCCGATCACGAAAGCGTAGTCGCCTTCCAGATCGTGATAGGCTTTGCGGATGGCCTCGACCATCTCATAGCCCTGATCCACGTAGCGCTCCACGGCATGCACGCAGCTCTCGCCGTCGTTCTCCGAACGCACGGTCATGCCCTCGGCCATGAACTGCTGGCGCAACTCGACGTTGTTGACCACGTTGCCGTTGTGCGCCCCGACCATATCGCCATCGGAGTCGAGATGCGGCTGGGCGTTGGTGTAGGAGGGCGCGCCGAAAGTCGCCCAGCGTAGCTGAAGGATGGCGCGATTCCCGGACATTTCACTGAACTTCAAGCGGTCGGCTACATCCTGGACTTTGCCGACATCTTTGCGCAAGTCGATCTTCCCCTGGGGGGGGATGGTCGCCGCCCCTACCGTGTCATAACCCCGGTAGGACAGGCGATGCCCGGCCTCGATCAACGTCGGACCGAGTTGTTGTTGCTCTTTGGTCACAATGCCGAAAATTCCGCACATAAAGGTTTCTCCTTAGCTGGACTTTATCCATTTGAACATTAACAAAAAATAGGGTAAGCTACAACA
>CAYFMI010000107.1:0-11948 GCA_964344175.1 uncultured Anaerolineales bacterium | reverse complement strand
CGGCGTTCTCTGCGGTAAATTTCTGGTATAGCACAAATTTAAGAAAGCCGTGGCACGCCTTGCTGCCGGGCAAGAAACGCGTTATAATCTAGCCAGCCTGGACAGAATACGAGGTGAATCATGAACACAATCTGGCAGATTCAAGAAGCGAAAAATAAACTCAGCGAGGTAATTAACCGCGCCCTGGAACAGGGGCCGCAACTCATCACCCGTTGGGGGAAAAATACAGCGGTGGTCATTTCTTACCACGACTATGAAAAACTGCGCGCCTCGCGCGATAAACTGTCCGAATTTTTTCGCGCCTCACCGCTGGCAGAAAGCGATATCGAGTTGGAGTGCGACCAAAGCCCGCCGCGTGTCGGGGTAGAATTGTGAATTATTTGCTTGACACCTGCGTGATTTCGGAACTTGTTGCCAAACAACCTCCCCCCCAGGTTGTGGAATGGGTTGATGCCCTGGACGATGATCTGATTTATTTGAGCGTTATCACACTTGGAGAAATCACCAAAGGCATCGAGAAACTTCCTGAATCGGTTCGCAAGCAAGCATTGAACGAGTGGCTAGACAGCGATTTGCTGACTCGCTTTCAGGGCAGGATTCTGCCACTGGATGCGGCTGTTTTGATTGAATGGGGGAGGCTTACTGCCCGATTGGAGCGCGCCGGGCGCGTGATCCCTGCGATGGATTCATTAATTGCTGCTACCGTTCTGGCTCACCAAATGACGCTGGTCACCCGGAATATAAGTGATTTCGATCAGACCGAAATCCGCATCATCAATCCCTGGAAATAACAGCGTTTTTCTCACACAGCCTCTCCATCAATTCTAATAGGTCACTCCGCGCTGCTACCTTCGCACTGACACTCTTTATAAAAATGCTGCATAAGACAGTTGTCACTTGACGATATGTAACCTTTCATTTATCGTATCGGGGAAATTCATCACCTGTTAGCCCAGACCAAGGAATTTACATGTAAGCCAGGAAAGCTAGAAAAAATTCTTGACTTCCTCAAAAAATATCAGCAAAAAGGAACACTTATGCGCCGTGATACAACCCGGGATGATTTCGATGACGTCTATGAAATCTACATGAGCGAAAGCGTCAATCCTTATGTGAATTTTGAGATTATGGGCAAAGACGAGTTTCGGCCCATCTTCAGTAGGATGCTCTCCGCGGGTGGGTTTAAGGTTTATGAACTGGATGGGGAAGTTATCGCCGCGTATGTGATTACACGCTTTCACGAGCGCTTGCAATTTTTAGCCTATATCGGCGCGCTGGGGATTAAACAAGAATTTCAGGGACAGGGGCACGGCACACGCATGATGCAGGCCGTTATTCAAAATCTGCGCGCGGATGGTGTGCGAAGGATCGAGTTGCGCGTCGAAGCCGACAACCCCCAGGCAATCCACTTCTACAAGAAACTCGGCTTCGAGATGGAAGGCACACACCGTAAATACATGAAACGCGCCGCGGATTCGGATTTTGTCGATACGCATCTGATGGGCTTGTTGTTGGATCAGAGATAATGCATGTTTTATTTACCTTTTCAAAGGGTACACGGATTTCATGGACGCTTTGCGTGCCTTCGGCAAATACGGAAATAAAAAAATCCCTTAAATCCGTGTTCATCCGTGTCCCAAAAAATTGGAGGACGCTTTGAGCAAAATTGGCACGGCAGGCAACACGGGCGCGGGCATCCGTTCAGATTGTCATGTGACCCTGGAACTCACTTCAAGCGGGGGAATTGTCATCGAACTCACCAGCAAAGTCGGCGCGTTATTTGGCGACGCCCTTGACGCCCTGACGCGTGACGTTCTGACGCATTTCGGCATCGAAAACGCCCGCATCGCCATCGCAGACCGCGGCGCGCTCGACTTTGTCCTGGCGGCGCGCCTCGAGGCCGCGGTGCATCAGGTGATTGAATCTGACAAGGAATGCTGGCCGGAGATGCTGCCGCAAAATCAGTACGCCACGGCGAAAGACCGCTACCGCCGCTCGCGGCTCTATCTGCCCGGCAACACGCCCAAGCTGGCGCTCAACGCCGGCATTCACCAGCCCGATGGCGTGATCCTCGATCTGGAAGATTCCGTTGCACCGGACAAAAAAGAAGAAGCGCGCTACCTGGTACGCAACGCTTTGCGCCAGGTGGACTTCTATGGGGCGGAACGCATGGTGCGTATCAATCAACTGCCAACCGGCCTGCGGGACCTGGAATTCGTGGTGCCCCATTACCCGAACCTGATCCTGCTCCCTAAGTGTGAATCCGCCGGGCAGGTTGAACAGGTAGATGCGCGCATCCAAGAAATTGCCGCCCAACATGGCGTCGAGCAGCCCATTTACATTATGCCGATCATCGAGAGCGCGCTGGGGGTAGTCAAAGCCTATGAGATTGCCTCCGCCGCCGAGAGCGTGGTCTCGTTGGCGATCGGCCTCGAAGATTACACCGCCGACCTGGGCACGCCGCGCACCAATGCAGGCCGCGAGACCTTCTATGCGCGTAGCGCGCTGGTCAATGCCGCCCGCGCCGCTGGCATCCAGCCCATCGACTCGGTCTTCTCGGATGTCTCGGATATGGAAGCTCTTCGAAGTGTAGTGCTGGAATCAAAGTCGTTGGGCTTCGATGGTATGGGCTGCATTCATCCCCGTCAGATTAAGGTCATCCATGAGGCTTTCGCGCCCTCTCCGAGCGAGATCGAAAGAGCGCAAAAGGTGGTCAATGCTTTTGACGAGGCCGAGCGCCTCGGGCTGGGTGTCGTTTCGTTGGGTTCCAAAATGATCGATCCCCCCGTGGTCAAACGCTCCCAGCGCACCATCGACCTCGCCATCCGCTCCGGGCTGCTATCCGAAAACTGGAACAAAGATTGAACCGCAAAGTCGCCAAGAGCGCAAAGAATGAATACAAAAAACTTCGCGCTCTTTGCGTCTTCGCGGTGAAACATTTTAGGACTCTATCATGACTACAAAATTCGTCAAAAACGCCGTGGGGCGCATGATCCCCACCGAGATTAACGGCCAGCCTGTCATCCCCTTTCGGGGGCCGCACGGCTACAAGACCAGCGGGCGCAAATATGGCCCGCCGATCCGCACCTGTACCGATTACCCTGCCGACGGTGACAAGCGTGTCACCGATTTGAAGGCCGCGCTGATTAAGGCCGGGCTGCGAGACGGCATGACCATTTCGACGCACCATCATTTTCGCAATGGTGATTTGGTCGCCAACCAGATTTTCGATATCGCCGCTGAGTTGGGGTTGAAGGATTTGATCTGGTTCCCGTCGGCGTCGTTTCCGTGCCATGAACCGCTGATTGAGCGCCTGAAAGACGGCACGATTCACCATATTGAAGGCAGCATGAACGGCGCGCTGGGGCGTTTCGCCTCCGAGGGCGGGATGCGCGGCGCGGGCGTGCTGCGCTCGCATGGCGGGCGTTATCAGGCCGTGCAGGATGGCGAAGTGGTGATCGACATCGCCGTCATCGCCGCCCCAACCGCCGACCCCTTCGGCAACGCCAACGGCCTCACCGGCCCCTCGGCTTGCGGCCTGCTCGGTTTCGCCCTGGCCGACTCGCAGTATGCCCATAACGTGATCGTCGTGACCGACAACCTGGTTCCCTTCCCCTGCATCCCCTGGCAAATTCAGGGCAACAACGTGGATATTGTCGTCGAGATGGAGCAGATCGGCATCCCGGAGAAGATCGTCTCGGGCACGACGCAGATCACGAAAAGCCCCGACCGGCTGTTTATCGCCGAGTTGACCGCCCAATTCTGTGACGCGGCAGGGATCATCAAAGATGGCTTCTCGTTCCAGGCCGGGGCGGGGGGCACGGCGCTCTCGATTGGGGTCTACTTCGGGGAGATCATGCGAGAGAAAGGCATCCGGGCCAGATTCGCCCGCGGCGGCAGCAACCAGTATCTCGTCCAGATGATGGACGACGGGTTGGTGGATTATATCCTCGACGGGCAGACCTTCGACCTCGAGGGTGTGCGCTCGATGCGCGAGAATCCCCACCACGTGGACACCAGCCCCTTCACCAGCTACAACTATCACGGCAAGGGCAACTTCGCTTCGATGATTGATGTGGTCATCCTGGGCGCTACCGAGGTGGACGTGAATTTCAACGGCAACGTGGTCACGCACTCCGACGGCCTGCTGCTGCACGGCATCGGCGGCTGGCAGAACTGCCTCTTTGGCAAGACCGTCATCCTGCCCATCCCGCTCTTCCGTGACCGCATCCCGGTGATCCGTGATGAAGTCACCACCATTTGCGGGCCGGGCGAGTTGATTGATGTGATCGTCACCGAGCGCGGCATTGCCATCAACCCGCGGCGCACGGATTTGATCGAAGCCGTGAAAGACTCCGGCCTGCCGATCAAAACCATTCACGAACTCAAAGAAGAAGCCGAACGTATCTGCGGCGTGCCCCAACCGCCAAAATTTGAAGAGCGCGTCATCGCCGCCATCAAGTGGGTCGATGGCACCGTTATCGATGTAGTACGGCAAGTTAAAGCGTAATTGAAGAATGAATTATTATGAACCGCGAAGACTCCAAGAGCGCTAAGAAAAGAAACTAAAAAAACTTTGCGTTCTTTGCGTCTTGGCGGTGAAATCACTTTCTAAAAACCGCTCAACAACCAGGAGAACGATACCAACATGACCAAGCGCACCATTGTCTCAATGCCCGGTGACGGGATTGGAAACGCCGTTTTGCCCGAAGCGATCCGCGTGCTGGATGCCGCCGGGTTTGAAGCCGACTACGTCCATGCTGACATCGGCTGGGAATTCTGGTGTAAGGAAGGCAATCCGCTGCCCCAACGCACCATCGATCTGCTCGAAAAGCACAAGATCGGCCTGTTTGGGGCCATCACCTCCAAACCCAAGTCCGACGCCGACGCCGAACTGACCCCGGAACTGCGCGGCCAGGGGCTGGTCTACTTCTCGCCGATTGTCGGTCTGCGCCAGCATTTCAACCTGGATATCTGCGCCCGCCCGTGCCAGACCTTTACGGGCAATCCGCTCAATTTTATTCGCCGCGGCCCGGATGGCGGCATCGAAGAGCCGGGCGTGGATACGGTGATTTTCCGTCAGAACACCGAGGGGTTGTACGGCGGCGTCGAGTGGAGCAATCCCCCCGATCAGGTTTATGATGCCTTGATGACGCATCCCAAATTCAAACAGAATTTTGGTGATGTTCCCCGCGCCGAATTAGCCATCTCGACGCGCATCTTCACCCGCAAGGCCACCGGGCGCATTTTGCGCGCCGCCTTCGAGTATGCCCAAAAATTCGGGTATACATCTGTGACGGTGTGTGAGAAGCCCAATGTGATCCGCGAGACCTCGGGCATGATGCTGGCGATGGGCAAAGAAATCGCCAAAGAGTACCCCGGCATCGCCCTGTGGGACACGAACATTGACGCCCAAATGATGTGGCTGACCAAGAACCCCGAAGACTACGGCGTGATCGTGGCCGGGAATATGTTCGGCGACATTATTTCCGATGGCTTCGCCGGGCTGGTCGGCGGCCTGGGATTCGCCTGCTCTGCCAATGTGGGTGAAGAAGTGGCCGTCTTCGAACCGACGCACGGCTCCGCGCCCAAGTATGCTGAATATGAGACGTCTATCGTCAATCCCATCGCCATGATTCTCTCGGCGTGCATGATGCTCGACCACATCGGCGAGACGGAGATCGCGGCGAAAATCCGGGTGGCCGTTTCCGAGGTAGTCGTTGAAGGGGCAGTCCGCACCTACGACATGATGAAACTGCGCGGCGCGCCCGAGGTCGTCAAGCAGGGCGCGGCCTCCACAAGCCAGATGGCTGACGCCATCATTGCTAAACTATAGAAAATCACCGCGGAGACGCAGAGTACGCTGAGAAATATGAAAGATGAGATTGTTTCTCTGAATTCATTAAAAACTCTGCGATCTCCGCGTCTCTGCGGTATATCATTAGGAGACAAAATGAGAATTCTAATCATTGGCGGGAATGGAACCATCGGGAAAAAGGTCAGTGCGCATTTTGCCAGGGACCATGAAGTCATTATTGGTGGCAGGAAATCTGGCGATGTGGTTGTGGACATTGCAGATGCCGATTCTATCGCAGCGATGTTCAAAAAGATTGGCAATGTTGATGCCGTGGTGTGTATCGCCGGTGAAGCGAAATGGGCTGAATTTGAATCATTGAGCGAAGATGATTTCTATATTGGCCTGCGCAGCAAATTGATGGGGCAGGTCAATCTGGTGCGAATCGGACAAGCCTACCTCAATCCCAGCGGTTCATTCACGCTGACGACCGGCATTTTGGCCGATCATCCCGTCCTAATGACCACCAGCGCAGCCATGGTCAATGGCGCGATTCATAGTTTCGTTAGGGCGGCAGCGTTGGAACTCAAAAAAGGGACCAGGATCAATGTTGTCTCATCGGGGTTGGTTGAAGATGCAGTGGATAAATATGAGGCCTATTTCCCGGGCCATAATCCAATCCCCATGCGTAAAGTCGTCAATGGCTATGTAAAAAGCGTTTTAGGGCATGGGACGGGTGAGATCATTAAAATGTACGATAACTGCTAAGTAGGAGGTATGAAGATGCCGGACGGTAAAACCTATGATGTCATCCTGGTTGGAGGGGGTGTAATGGGATGTGCTACGGCTTACTATTTGCTGAAGAAGAATCCGCAAATCAAGGTCGTGATTATTGAAAAAGATCCTACCTACGAATTCAATTCCAGCGTTTTATCGGACGCCAATATTCGTTTGCAGTTCAACATCCAAGAGAATATTCAGATTTCCCAGTATGGTCTGGAAGTGTTAGAGACCTTTGCAGATGATATGGTCGTTGATGGCGTCAAACCGGATGTCGCCTTTCGCCAGCAGGGCAACTTATTTTTGACGGATGAAGCTGGAAAGGAAGCAGCCCAGAGGGGCTTGGCAACCCAACTAAGCCTGGGTTGCGCGGTGGAATGGTTGACCCCAGCCCAGATCAAAGAACGTTTCCCCCTGTATCAAGTTGAACAATTGGCAGGAGGTGTTTTTGGCTCTCAGGATGGCACAATGGACGCCCACGCGGTGTTGATGGGTTATAAGAACAAAGCGGTCGCGCTGGGGGCCGATTACCTGGTAGGTGAAGTTCTCGAAATTTTGAGAGCCGATGAACAGGTCAGCGGTGTGCGCCTGATTTCCGGGGATACGTTTGCAGCCAGGTATGTAGTCAACAGCGCCGGCGCCTGGGCGACGAAACTTTCCAGCACCGTAGGCGTTGAATTGCCGATCGATCCTGTCAAACGCCAGGTATTTGTCTTGGAGACAAATGTCGAAGCTGATGTGGTTTACCCGCTGACGGTCTTTCCTGCTGGTCTGTATTTGATCCAGGAACATGCCAAAGTTTTCATGGCCGGAAAAAGCCTGCCGGACGATCCGGTTGGTTTTAAGTTTGACTGGAACCGACAGGTGTTCATCGATCAGTTGTGGCCTGAACTGGTGGAATACGTTCCGGCTTTTGACCAGATCAAGGTCTCGCGCGGCTGGGCTGGCTTGTATGCCGTTAATACCTTTGACGGCAATGCAATTTTAGGCGAATGGCCGCAATTGAAGGGCTTTCTCCTGGCGAATGGATTCTCCGGGCATGGATTCCAGCAATGTCACGCTGTGGGGCGCTACCTGGCTGAACTCATTTTGGGCGAGAAATTTTCATTGGATTTATCGATTTTCTCTCCCAGGCGCATCTTGGAGGATAAGCCAGTTTTCGAAAGCGCACACAAGTTAGTATAAGGTAAGCAGGTATACAAGCTATTTTGCCTGTCCACTCTGTTTACTTTGTTTACCAGTGTATTGAATATTTACATACCTATAAAAAGGATCACCCCTCATGGACATCAACAAACTCTGGCCCGAATTAGCCTGGATTGAAGACCCTGGCCTGCGGGAGAAGACGACCAAAACCTGGGAGTTAGCCCTCGAACGCAGCGTGCTGACTCCCAAGGATTTACAGCGTATCCCCTTTACCCTGCTGGCCGGGCCGGATCTCAAAATCAGCTTTATGGCCCATAAGCGCGCCGTGGTGCATGTCGCCCGAGAGGCTGCCCTCAAAATGATCGAATTCTTCGGCGACGAGTTGCCCATCAATATGGATGTGGTCATTGCCGGGGCGATCCTGGCCGATGTCGGCAAATTATTAGAATACGAACTCGACGAAAACGGCAAATCCTTCCAGGGCGTGTACGGCAAATATTTGCGCCATCCCTTCTCCGGAGTCTCGCTGGCCGAGGAGTGCGGCGTACCCGCCGAAGTCTGCCACATCATCGCCGCCCACGCCGCCGAGGGTGATCTGGTCAAGCGCACCACCGAGGCCTACATCGTCCACCACGCCGACTTTATGACCTTCTTGCCCTTCAAGAGTCGCTTGCAAGTCTAGCTTTTTTCACCGCAAAGACACGAAGCACGCGAAGAAAAATTTAAAATAATCCTTTGCGTCCTTTGCGTCTTGGCGGTTCACTTAGGAATCGCTATGGCACAAACATTCGCTGAAAAAATTCTTGCCAAGAAAGCCGGTCTTTCACACACCGTCCCCGGCCAGATCGTCGAGATCACGCCCGACGTAGCCCTCTCGCACGATAACACCGCCCCCATCTATGGGATTTTCCAGGAGATGGGCGGCCAGCGCGTCTTCGACCCGGAAATGCACGCCATCTTCATCGACCACGCCGCCCCCGCGCCAACCACCAAACACGCCGAGAATCACCGCATCATCCGTGAATTTGTCGCTGAGCAGGGCATCGAGAATTTCTTCGATGTCGGGCGCGGCATCTGCCATCAGGTACTCGTCGAGGAGGGGCTGGCCCTCCCCGGGGAAGTTGTCCTCGGCTCCGACTCGCACACCCCCCACGCCGGGGTGATGGGCGCCTTCGGGGCCGGGATTGGCCGCTCGGAGATGGCCTCCATCTGGGCCGTCGGCTCCCTTTGGCTGCGCGTCCCCGAGAGTATGAAGATCACCGTAAACGGCCAATTCCAGCCCGGCGTGACCGCCAAAGATCTGGCCCTAAAAGTCATTGGCGATCTGGGCGCGGACGGCGCGCTGTACATGTCGGTCGAGTGGCACGGCGAATCCATCCGTGCCCTGGATATTTCCCAGCGTTCGATTTTGCCGAATATGATGGCGGAAATGGGCGCCAAAAACAGCGTGGTTCCGCCCGATGAGGTGACTCTCAAATATCTGGCAGGGCGCGCCCGACGGGACTTTGAGTTGGTGCTCCCCGACGAGGACGCGGCCTACGCCCAGAGTTATGCCTGCCGCGCCGAAGACCTCGAACCGATGATCGCCTGCCCCCACACGGTAGACAACGTCCAGCCGCTCTCGAAAGTTTCCGGGAGGCGCGTCCATCAGGCCTTTCTCGGCTCTTGCACCAACGGCCGCCTGGAAGATTTGGCCGCCGCCGCCGAAGTGCTCAAAGGCCGCAAAATTGCCCCCGGGACGCGCTTGCTGGTCATCCCCGCTTCCTCCCAGGTTTATCTGGAAGCGCTCAAAGCCGGGCATATTGAAACCCTGCTCGAAGCTGGCGCGCATATCGAAAGCCCTGGCTGCGGCCCGTGCATGGGCAACCACATGGGCGTCCCCGCCGTCGGTGAGGTCAGCATCAGTTCATCGAATCGCAACTTCCGCGGCCGCATGGGGACGAAAGAGTCTGACATCTACCTGGCCAGCCCGGCGGTGGTCGCAGCGACAGCGGTAGCCGGTGTGATAACGCATCCGAAGGATTTATAAAAACGTTAGCAAGTTAGAACGTTTAAACGTGCCAACCTGCCAACCTGCCAACCTGCCAACCTGCCAACTTGCCAACGCCAAAAGAGAAGGAACCATGAAAAGCTTAATTCGCGGAAAAGTTTGGAAATACGGTGACAATGTCAACACCGATGTGATCTTTCCTGGGAAATACACTTATACGGTCAGTGATCCCCAGGAGATGCCGCAGTACGCCCTGGAAGATTTGGATCCTAACTTTGCCAAAGGCATGCAGCCCGGCGACATCATCATCGGCGGGACGAACTGGGGTTGCGGTTCCTCGCGTGAGCAAGCGGTGGTCTGCCTGAGTGAGGCCAGACTGGGCGCGATCATCGCCAAGTCCTTTGCCCGCATTTATTACCGCAACTGCCTGAACAATGCCCTGCCCGCCCTGACCTGCCCCGAAGCGGTGGAGGCTATCGAAAACGGCGAGACCATCGAGATTGACCTGGCCGCCGGAGAAATCCGCTGCGCCGCCGGGACGTTCAGCTTTCCAACATTACCCGAAGCCGTGATGGATATCTTCGAGGCAGGTGGGTTGATCGAATATACGCGTCAGAAATTGGACGCGGGAAAACGCGGATGAAAACAGATAAAAAACAAAAAAATCCGCGCGCGTCTGCGTTCATCCGCATCCCATTAAGCCAGAAGAGCCTCAAGTCCCTCTGGCAGGCCATCTATTGGGTTTCGTTCCCCTTTGGGGTGCTGACCTTCGTGCTGCCGGTCTATGGGAAAAATATGGGGGCCTCGGCGCTGGAGATTGGCGGCTTCTATTCGGCCATGTTCGTGGTTCCGGTGCTGGTGCGCCCCTTCCTGGGCCGCGCCCTGGACCGCTGGGGGCGGCGACCTTTCTTGATGTTAGGGCTGGGTGGGTATGCCCTGGCGATGATTGTCTTCAGCTTTGCCAGTTCCGTGGCGCTGTTGACCGCGGCGCGCTTTGTGCAGGGATTAGGAACGGCATTCTTATGGCTCTCGGCGACCACCATCGTCGCAGACCTGGCGGAAGACACCCGCCGAGGCCAGGAATTTGGCGGTATAGACGAAGCTGCCAATCGCGGCGGCATCATCGGTACTGCGCTGGGTTTCACGGCCATTGGCGTTTTGAGCGCGGCCGGGCTGGGTTGGGAGCAGATGTGGCGCTATCTCTTTGCTTTCTACGCCTTGTTCGCGCTGGTTGGCCTGTGGCGCGGTTGGAGAGGCGTACCCGAAACGCGCCCGGTGATACTGCATCCGCCCCGCGAAAAACGCCCCTTTTCCGGGCAATTGCTGGCATTAATGGGGATTGTGTTCATTACTGGCGCATCCACGGCGATGGTTTGGCCGCTGCTGGTGGTCTTTTTGCAGGACGTGCTGAAGGCCGAATTCTGGGTCATCGGTACAGCCTACCTGCCCGCGGCTTTATTGAGCGCCTTTTTGCCCTCGCGCATGGGGCGCATCTCCGACCGGCTTGGGCGCAAAACCCCGATGATCGCCGGGCTGCTGATCAGCGCGCTGGCCTCGGCCTTGATGCCGCATCTGCGCAGCGTGCTGGTTCTGACGCTGCTTTGGACTGTAGAATCGATCGGGGTGATCGTAGCCGCACCAGCGGAGCGCGCTTTTGTGGCCGACATCGCCGGGGAAGATGTGCGCGGCGCCAGTTACGGATGGTATACCTTCGCTTATTTTTTAGGAGCGGCCTTAGGCCCATTGGGCGGAGGCTGGCTCTACGATAACCTGGGCCACGCCGCGCCTTTCTATCTCAATGCCGGTGCGTTGATCTTGGGAGGTTTGCTGATTTTGGTTGCATTGCGCGAAACGAAAAGTATTGATTTGGACGCGGACAAAAACGGATGAACGCGGATAAAACACAAAAATATCCGCGCTCGTCTGCGTTCATCCGCGTCCCTATCATTGGGAGGACATTATGAGCGAAATTTCAGTTTTAAAACATCAAGACATCACTGATAAAATTCTGTACGCCTTTTTTAAGGTGGTGTACCCACAACTGGGGTATGGTTTCCTGGAGAAGGTATATGAAAATGCGCTGGCAATCGCCTTGCGCGAGATGGGGCTGAAAGTTGTGCAACAGGCCAAAATTGCCGTATATTTTCACGACCAGGTTGTTGGGGAGTATTACGCGGATTTGCTTATAGAAGATTGTGTTCTTGTAGAAATTAAAGCATTGCGCGCCCTTATAAAAGC
>CAYFMI010000106.1:0-12054 GCA_964344175.1 uncultured Anaerolineales bacterium | reverse complement strand
GGGGCGTCATCTTATGGAGTCCTACCCTCCTTGGACGCGGCTTAGGTATTGGGGGTCGGGGGGGGGACAGAACAATGCCGCCCACCACGGTTTCAATCCGCTTGGACGCGGCTTAGGTATTGGGGGCCTGTTCCTGATGCCTACGAGCTAGGGAATATGGGAGTTTCAATCCGCTTGGACGCGGCTTAGGTATTGAGCCGGAGCCTTTGGCTCCTTAGGGCAGTTCGCTTTGCGAACTGCTGACGTGAACAGAGCGTAGCGAAGTTCACACATCCGCTTGGACGCGGCTTAGGTATTGGGGGAAGAAGGAGTGCTTGGCTGTCGTACGTTAGCATGTGGTTTCAATCCGCTTGGACGCGGCTTAGGTATTGGGGGGCCGGTTCCGTCAACTTTGATGGTGCTCGTAAAGTTTCAATCCGCTTGGACGCGGCTTAGGTATTGGGGGGTACACGCTAGCAATCTTTCGCATCGACGGGTTAACGTTTCAATCCGCTTGGACGCGGCTTAGGTATTGGGGGCCGACGGGGACGGTTGGATCCTGCAAGTGAACGGCGTTTCAATCCGCTTGGACGCGGCTTAGGTATTGGGGGCACCTGGATCGCCAAACTACGCGGTGAACCCGTAGAGTTTCAATCCGCTTGGACGCGGCTTAGGTATTGGGGGCCTACACCCAGGACACACAGTTCTGGTTGTTGTAAGTTTCAATCCGCTTGGACGCGGCTTAGGTATTGGGGGTCCGGACAAAACCTCGCGAGAAGAACCACGTAGGTGTTTCAATCCGCTTGGACGCGGCTTAGGTATTGGGGGTTTGCGACCTGTTTAGGTCTTCGTCCTGAGGATGTGTTTCAATCCGCTTGGACGCGGCTTAGGTATTGGGGGGTGGCAAGGAACTGGCAGTTGGCGCAGCCTATCTGTTTCAATCCGCTTGGACGCGGCTTAGGTATTGGGGGCTGGCTTCGCCAATTTGCGGAGCGCCTACCAGCTCGTTTCAATCCGCTTGGACGCGGCTTAGGTATTGGGGGTCTTGCTCCCAGTGAATTCATACAGGGAACCAGTAAGTTTCAATCCGCTTGGACGCGGCTTAGGTATTGGGGGCACTGGATGCCCAAAAGGACATAAACGCGCCAGGGAGTTTCAATCCGCTTGGACGCGGCTTAGGTATTGGGGGAGAAAGATGATGACTTGATTGTCATCGAACCCTTTGAGTTTCAATCCGCTTGGACGCGGCTTAGGTATTGGGGGTTGCGCCTTGAGCGTGGTGGTGGTGACGGCCCCATACCTGTTTCAATCCGCTTGGACGCGGCTTAGGTATTGGGGGAGAAGACGAATCCAGAGTCGCTCTTGCTCCCAGTGAATGTTTCAATCCGCTTGGACGCGGCTTAGGTATTGGGGGATCGCGCAGGGTGCTGCTGGCCGTATGGGAGGTGGTAGTTTCAATCCGCTTGGACGCGGCTTAGGTATTGGGGGCTGTCCGCTTCCCCGAAGGTCACAAGTTGGCTGGACGTTTCAATCCGCTTGGACGCGGCTTAGGTATTGGGGGTTGATCCTATATCTGGCGCAGGAGAAGTGAGCGAGGTTTCAATCCGCTTGGACGCGGCTTAGGTATTGGGGGAAAGGAGAATCCCTGCTATGGATCTGGACGGATGCTGGTTTCAATCCGCTTGGACGCGGCTTAGGTATTGGGGGACATTGATTAACTGAGTTCATATAACTCCGATCAATGTTTCAATCCGCTTGGACGCGGCTTAGGTATTGGGGGAAGATGCCCACAAGGTGTCTGATGGACTGCCTGAAGTTTCAATCCGCTTGGACGCGGCTTAGGTATTGGGGGCCCACGACCAGATTCGCCCACCGTGATAGCAGGGGTTTCAATCCGCTTGGACGCGGCTTAGGTATTGGGGGATCCCCATACAAGATCGTTACACACGGGATGAGGTAGTTTCAATCCGCTTGGACGCGGCTTAGGTATTGGGGGGAAGTAGTCCTGCTAACCTCCAATATGGATCCCTATGTTTCAATCCGCTTGGACGCGGCTTAGGTATTGGGGGACCTAAAAAATGTGCGCTCTTTTTCGCTTGCTTACGCTATTATACACCATGTTAACGCGCTTCTGCAAAAGGCTTGCGAACGATCTTACGCCGAAGCTTCAAACCCATCAGAAGCGGCCATTGACTGAAGCTTCAGCGCATTCGCCAACGCGCTTGAACGCCACTCAGCAGCCCCCTGCAACTGAATACGCGTTTTCCGAAGGGTATCCGCTGCAATGTGATAATTCTTACATTGCGGCAGTATCTATTCTCGATGCGACGGCCCGGTATAGGTATGCGCCACTCCATCCACATAGGCCGCCCCCGACCAAGAAAACCGGGGCACAAAGCAACAGGTAGGGCACGCCCAGCGCAAGAGTCAGCCCAAAAGAAGCGCCGCCGATGATCACAGCGGCCAGCGAATTGATGACGGTGGAGATCAGCCACAAACGAATTCCGGCTCCCAGGCCTATCCTGGGCAGGGTATTTGCCTGGCGGCCTTTGCGTTGAGCCAGGCGGGCTGCAAGCCCGCCGCACAACAGGTAGAGGATGATCAGGACGGGCAAAGAAAAAGCCATGGCAGCGCCGGCGGTGTAGTAATGCACGGCATCTACAATGGTGTAGGGCAAGGCCAGGGCAAGCGCAGCCTGGGCGCTGGGGCCGAAGCTATGCCATAATTTTACCAGCCCGGATGGGTTCAGAGATCTTTTGATTTCGTTCATTTCTTTTCCTTTCTTGTGCAACTCGATACATAGGCTTACGATGTCTGACTTTACTGCAATTCATATTTTTATGAGGAAACCAGGACGCAGATTCACACTGATGATCGCTGATAAAAGCAATAGGAGTTACGCACTTACGAGAGGAAAGCCCAAAAAATAGGGGTGTGTGGGGTGCGGAGCACCCCACACACCCCTATTTTTTGGTAAATTTTCAATGAACTGCGTAAGTCCTTAGCAAAAAACAGTGAAGTCGAAACAAAAAATCATGGCTATCTGTGTGAATCAGCGTCCAAAACCAAAAGTGTCAGGTAGCTAGGTTTCCTCATAGAAATTCAGTGCGGCGGCGCATTGAGCCATTGCATGCGATCCAGGCGGAAGGTGCGGTTGGCACGGCGCTTATGACAGTAGGCGATCAGATAAAACCGCAGCCCGCGCTGCTCGACAGCCAGGGGACTCAGGCGGCGGTGTTCGGGCATGGCGCGCCCGTGAGCCTGATAACGCACATCAATGGATTGCTCTTGCTTAATGGCCCGCTCTATGCGCCCGATCAGCTCTGGTTCTGGCATGGGGGGCGGCTCTTCCTCTGGAACCCAGTGAGGGTCAGGGTACACTCGCTTTATGGCTGCATAGGCTCTGCGAGCCGCCGAGGCACGGAGTGAAATCTCCAGGCCCGTTGTGAGTTTTTCCAATAAACCCGCGGGCGGCGAAATGGGCAGCTCTAATCCATCTGCCGCCAAAGCGATGCTAAGCAAATAGGCGCGGTCGGCTTTCGTGCACCTCACCCCCTCCCCCCTGCCCCCCTCTCCGTTTACGGAGAGGGGGAGGGGGGAGGCGAGCAGGCCGCGGCGCTGCAGGCGGCGTAATACCCGGTCGGCCAGCCTGGGGTCAAGATGGACGTGCCGGGGAGAGAGACGGTGCGCAAGGTCGCGGCGCATAGCAGGCGAAGCGCGCAGGGCGGTTAATTCGGCGGGGGATGAAAATTCCAGCACGCATCCGGGGAGCAGTTTCAAGACAGGCCGATCTTCCATTTTTTGGATCAACCCAGGGGGAGTCGGCTCATCCAGGCCGGTCTCCAGAATCCTAATCAAACCAGGATCATCATCCAACGCGCCGCGCTGGACGGCCAGACGAAGCGTTTTCTCTGAGATGGAGTAGATCCCGGGGTCTATCGGATCGAGATAGGTTTCGAGCCCCCATAGCAACACCCAATCCGGCGGGTAGGGGACGTGCAATTCATCCTCAAAAAGCTGCCACGCTTTTGGGGGCATTGGCGCGGTTGTGGCAGATGTGCTGGCGAACAAGGCCTGCCCGAAGGCCGTCAGGCCATCATCGGCACAGAGGCCCAGCGCCTGCAGCCCCGTGATTTCCTTTTGGTAGGCAGGGGTTAATGGCTCTCCGGTAAGCAGGCGTTGGGGCAAGCGTTGGCGGATGCTGCGCAAACCGGGGGTTTTCGGCGCGTGGATCCAGGCCTGTAGCAGGTGCAAGATTTGTTCTGTTATGGGCATCGCCAACCAGTCTGGCACAAATAGCGTGGGGCGCGGGGGCGCCCCCTCGCTTAACAACACTGCGTTCTGGCAGAGGCGCACCCAAAAGGCGAAACGGGGCCAACGATCGAAAGCGCCAAAATATAAGCCGCGGCGGTACATGGCCCGGCGCAAGGCCTGGGAGGACGGCGAGGCAATGCGGCGGCACACGCAGAGCAGGTTGAAGATCAGTTCGATGGGCAAGTCGGGTAGTATCATAGTCAGATGGTCGGGAAGTGGTCTGGCGAATCTAATGTGAGAGGTTCGTAGTGACGCACTCTCGTGCGTCTTCACTGCAAACGGGCACTCTCGTGCCCTACTACGTGCCATCATTTCATGCTTGACGGGCTAGTAGTCGCTTAGTCAGATGGTCGGGCAGTGGTCTGGCGAATCTAATGTGAGAGGTTCGTAGTGACGCACTCTCGTGCGTCTTCACTGCAAACGGGCACTCTCGTGCCCTACTACGTGCCATCATTTCATGCTTGACGGGCTAGTAGTCGCTTAGTCAGATGGTGAGATGTCCGGGTAGGAGGCGATTATGCGACGAAACGAGAAATCATTGCATGTAGAAGGCGCGGTCTTTGGTGATGTTGCCCAGGCCGAGGATTTCGGTGCGCAGGATGTCGTCGATGCACAGGGAGTAGAAGCGCACGCTGTCGCCGTCTTTTTTCTTCACCAGGGGGGCGAGGCGTTTTTTGAGTCCTTCTAATTCCCGGGGGCGCAAGCGGCACTCGAAAACGCTGTACTGTACGCGTTTGCCATGATCTTCCAGGGCTTGCATCACTTTCCGGCGGCGTTGATCGTCGCTGATGTCGTAGCTGATAACGAGGAATTGTTTCATAGGGCTGGTCTCCTGGTCAGGGGGTCGGGCGGTCGAATTGGGTGGTTTCGTTGTTGGGCGGTTAGGGTATAATCATTCGTAGAGGTGAAAGATGTTGCGAGATATAGGTGTAGCAGAGAACACAACGCTCGAAAAAGCCATCAAAAGAATCGTTGCAGACTATCAGCCGGAGAAGATCATCTTGTTTGGTTCATTTGCTTATGGCTACCCTAATGACGATAGCGATTTCGACTTACTGATCATCAAGCAAACCGATGAGCGCCCCATAGACAGGCGCATTGCAGTGCGTACTTTGCTACGGTCGTTGCAACTTCGGCCTGTTGTTTCACCTATTGTACTTACACGGGCGGAGCTAGACGAACGCATAGAGATGGGAGATCCATTTGCCGAGGAGATCGTCGCCAACGGAGAGATACTCTATGAGCGCGATTGACTCACAAGTGCCCAAAGACTGGTTTGCTCGCGCGAACAAGGATCTTGAATCGGCCAGGTATCTTCTTGCGGAAGTTGAGCAAACTTTTGTCATCCCGGCAGCTATGCTCCTGCAGCAGGCGGTTGAGAAACATTTGAAGGGGTATTTGCTCTCTCAAAACAAGAAACTGAAACGCACACATGATCTCCTGGCCTTATTGGATGATGCAATCGCCCATGCACCTGAATTAGCCCGTTTTGATACGGCCTGCATCAAGATGACTGAATACTACACCGAGCAACGCTATCCGCCATTGGTAAGCAGTGATTTGACAAAAGAAGAAGTCCTGCAATCACTTGCAGAAGCCGATGCATTGGTTGCATTGCTCAATAAACTTATGGGGAAGTAACACACCTTTCGAATTTTCACAAGTTTCAATCATCGCACCATCAATGCTTCATACTCTGGAGCTTCGCCCATAATCACCCGCGCCATCTGGTAGGCTTGCAATTCGAAGATGCGGCGGTAGCTGGTGGTTTCGCCGAGGGGCGGGTAATAGATCTGCTCGTTGATGCGCGTCTCGTAGAGGGCGATGAAGCGTTTGCGGGCTTCTTCGCGCATCAGAACGGGCGTGACCGGCGGGGAAGATTCATTGGCCCGGGGGCGCGGCGGGCCGATTTCGAAGTCGCCCAACCCGAAGAGAGGCCGGTTGACGGCCATCAAGACGATGGAATCCACCACTATGGGGCGGAATTCCTCTTCCAAATCTAAGGCCATGCTGGGTTTGCCGTAATCAATCGAATGGAAGAAACCCAGGTCTGGGTCAAGCCCGGCAATCTGGCAGGCAGCGATGAGGTCATTGAGCAGCAGCGTGTACCCGAAAGACAGCATGGCGTTGACCGGATCGGGGGGCGGGTAGTATTCCCGGCGGTCAAAACCCCAGGCGCGGCCATCTCTAGGCGGGCGGATCAGGCGGCGCATGAGGCCAAAATAATCTTTGGCGGCCATGCCCTCCAGCCCGCGCACTTCATCCAGATTTTGGGCAGAGCCCACACGCCGCAGCATTTCTTGCATGGTTTTCAACGGCCTCCTGGCCCAGGATGCGCCCTCGCTATGGCGCTGAACCAGCACGCGTTGATTATTGATTTTGCCAAGCACAATATTGCGGGCTATTTCTAACGAGAGGGCCGGGTCAGTCACGGCCAGAGCCTGGGCGTGGCGCAAGCGGCTGTGTTTGTGCTCGCGCCCGACCACGCGGGAGACGAATCCGCCCCGCCCGGTGAGGTAGAGCACATCCACGTTGTTGCGCGTCAGGGCGAAGAGCGCCGGGGTGGTGATGCCGACCCCGCGCCCCATCAGCACCACCCGGTCCACTTTGATCAGGGGGATATCTTGCAACACTTCATCGCCGTGCTGCACCAACAGACGCTTTCCTTTTTTGTGGACGCGGACGCCCGGCTCGGTGACATAGAGTGTGGACATGGGAAAATCTCCTACCTCTCCCCCTCCCCCCGGCCCCCTCCCCCTCTCCGTCCACGGAGAGGGGGAGGGGGAGAAAGGGGGTGGGGGTGAGGTTTATTGGATCGTGCCACCCAGCCACTTCACTTTTTCATGGGGCTGGCGGATGTGGGTTTTTTCGGGGTTGAGTTCCAGGCGCAGGCGGCCCAACGATCTTTCAGCATCGCCGTAGGCCTGGTCGGCTGCCCGGCGGCTGGGGGTGAGGGTGAGCCAATCGTCGGCGAAGCGCACCAGGGCGTGTTCCTTCTTGGTCATCATGACATCAAAGAGGTGCAGGTAGATATTCGCTAACAGCGGCGAGAGCGGGCTGCCCTGCAGCACACCGGTTGGGGCAGGGCCGGCGTTACGGTTGATCAGGTAGGCTGCCACAGCCGCGGCGGCCGCGGCGCCGGCCATCCCCGTAGAGGCCAGAGCGCTTTTCTTCAGGAAGCGCCGGCCCGCCGGAGATTTGGCAAATGTGAGCGCTTTTTTACCCAGTGTGCCCGCTTGTGAGCGCATCCACCCCGCCCCCAGCATAAGCCCGTTCGCCAATAATCGCCGCATCAGCGAGTGGCGCATTTGCGTCACCGCACGATCGCGCGCCGGGTAGGGGCTTTCGGCGAATTCGTCTTCGTAATACAGGGATGGATGGGAAGCCGCATCGAAGCGCGCCGCGCTGTAGGGGTCGCTTTCTTCGGCGGCCCGCGCCACCGCCCAATCGGCAGAGCGGCCCATCCAGCGGGAGAAGGTTTGCACATGCTCGATCAAGCCTTCATCGTCTACCGGAGGCCCGGCATTCATGATGCCGACATCCAGCCAGTTTTGAATCAACGCCAGCACCCGGCGGTCGCGTACCCGGCGGGCCAGCTGTTTCATCAAGATGTCGTGATCGAGGGATGGGAAACACTCGCGAATATCGCCATCCACCACCCAGCGCTGTTCTATCCGTAATTCGCCGGCATAGGCCAGCGCGCCCTCGATAGAACACCCCGGGCGGAAGCCGAAGCTGCAAGGCAGAAAACGCGGTTCCCAAAGCGGTTCCAGCGCCTGTTGGGCGGCGCGTTGGGCTACCCGGTCTGCCACACTCAGGACAGCGATTTCGCGTCGTCCATGCGTCCCTTTGCGAATAGTGAAACGTTTGGGCGATTGGGGCAAATAACGGCCATTCAACAAGGCGTCGCTCAGGAAGTTCAGTTGGGCGGTGAGATCCTGCTCGAAATCAGCCAGTGAGACGCCATCCGGCCCGGCAGATTTTGCCCGGCGGCGTTGGGGAATGTTGCCGCGGATCGCGCGCCAGGCGGCCAACAGGTTTTCGGGCGCGGCCAGTTGCTCCATCAGGTGGTTGTCTATTCTTCCCATGGGGGCATCTCCATCGCATCATCTTCGACTTCCAGCGCGGTCACCGGCATGGCTGCCGAAGTCAACACCAGGTGGCCGCTATCCAGAAAAAGTACCCAGGTAGCGGCCTGACCATAGGTGAGGTCAATCAAGCGGCCTTCGTCTTTCGCCAGGTGGGTAGCCCGGCGGATGGGAGCCGATTTCCAGGCGCCGGTTGCCACAATGCGGTCGGGCTGCACCATCCCCCCGGGGCCAAGCGGCCACAAGTAAGGGCGGCGAGTGGGTATGGTTCCTTTTGACATCATCAATAACTCCTTTCATAACTGCTCAGGCTAAAGCCTTCGCATGGGATATTCCGCAAAAAAGGGTGCGGCTTCACCTGTGACATTGTCAAAGCAGCTATCTCCATTCATAAAATCCATCGGCGGCATCGTTGGCGAGACCCCCCTAAATCTCCCCGTAAACGTGGGGACTTCATTTTTATGCAAACCCATCAGCAGCATCATTAGCCAGGGCGTCGGCAAGCCGGTTGCGCTGGCGGGGAACATGATGGAAGCGAACGCGCTCATACGCGGTAACCAGGGCGCGCAGCCGGGCATGGGCTTTACGCAGGCCCGGGGCGCGGGCGGTAGCCAGGCCGCGCATCTGGTCAACCAGGATCAGGCTGTCGGAATATACCTCCACCTCGCCGGTGTGGATGCGGCGCAGACGATCGAGGGCGAAGATCACGGCGGCATATTCGGCCTCGTTGTTGGTCATTGGACCCGCAGGTTTTGACCACCAGTGGAGAATTTCTCCATGACCGTTTTTCACCACAGCGCCCAGGCCTGAAATGCCTTGTTTTGTGCGGATGGCGCCATCGGTATAGAGGATGACTTTCCTGGGTTTGAAAAAACGCAACGGCGAGGGCGGCATATTAAAAACTCACTTCGAAGCTATGTAACTGGGAACGCTTGGAGGCTTCAAGCTCTTGATAGGCTTTCTCTCCCTGGCGAAGCAGGTTTTTGAGGGCGGTCAGGGGGATGAGATGACGAACCTGCGTACAAACTACCAGGGATGGGGCGCTTGTCGGAATACACTCCCAACCTTTTAGGGAGGTCCCCAGGGCAGCATGAAAATCTGTTCCCTGGGAGGTGGGGAGCAGCACATACCCCGCCAGTGGAGCCGATCCGCCTCCGATGACATCGAAATCGGGCTTGAGCAGCGGGACAGCCCCCAGGCCCAGGGCGGCCAGCGCAGATTGAGCGTCCAGGCCGGCGCGCCGCCGGATGATTTTTTCGAGAGTTACCTCCATCAGGGGCGCGTAGGCTTCCCGGCCATAGGCCATCACACGCGTTATGAGCGCCTCTACATCGACATCCTGCCAATCGCGCAACAATTTTTGTTTTTCCAGCAATGTATGGCGGACAACTTCCGGCGTGGGCTTGTACGCTTGAAAAGTATCTTCCAGGGTTGGTGCATCAACGGCTTGCAGGCGAAAAGCGGATTCCGGGGGCGGGTATGCCGCGGTCTTGCGGGCTAATTCCTCTCGGACAACTTTTAGCTTTTTTGATAGCGAGTCCAACTGCTCCAACGCGGAGAGAAGCCCAGGGCGCAGTTCTTCAACCAGATCGTGCAGAAACTCCCGGGCGGTTCGCTCCAACTGAGCGGCATATATACTCTCCATGAGGCGCACACAATATTCACGCCGCGCCAGGATATCCGTATCCCGATATCGCCACCAGCGGATCATGGCATCCACTTCGATGAAATGACTAAAAATACGCAAAATCGAAGCGAGAGAAGCTGGCAGCGGCCTGACTTGCCCTGCCGCCTGTGACAGGGCTTGCAAGTAAGTCTCCAAAGAAGCATCCAGAGACAGGGTTGGTGTCTGGTTGACGACCGCTTCGACATCATCCAGCCATGTCCCCAATTGTCCGATAGCTTCCCTCGAAGCCAGAAGCCCCCCCGGATAATAACGGCTGTGCTGCGGCAGGGCGGCAATCTCGGCTGCCAATCTCTCTTGGATTTCATCACTCAACCGTTTGCTGTTGGCTCGCATACTGGCCTGGAAATCAGGCAGTGTCTCGGCTTCGTAAGCGCTGGCATAGCCCTGAATGGCCTCAGCCCAGCCTTCCTCGGGGATACCTTCGAAGTTGAGATCGCTGAAGTGCAGGCTCAATTTCCAGGCATTGTCGCTGCCGCTCACTTCCAGGGGCGTATCCCGGCATAGTTTCCCCACCCAGGAAAGCGGTTCTTCGAGGCGGGAAATCATCCCTGCTACCAAAGCCTGGTCATAAGGAAGCCGGGCATCGTCGGCGGTCAGCATTTCGGCGTCCAGAAATTCGATCCCCAGGCGGGCAGCGCACACATCGATCAAGTCGCCGGGGTTGAAAATCAGCGCGGTAGCGGCGGCGCTGTTGAAAAAAGCCTTACGATCCTGAATCTCCGCCCAGGGCAGGCCATCGGTCAGGCGGCGCGCCAGCCCCCCCGAGAGCATCCCCGCCAAAAAATTTACCAGGATCAGGCGCAATTCTGCAGTATCCCTGACTTCGCTGCCGCCTTCCTTACGGTGATCGAAAAGATAGGCGCGAAATTGCAAAGGGTCTACATGCGCCAGGCCTAAAGCCCCGGCCAGCTTGCGCCGGAAATCATCCTGCCGGGAATCTGCCAGGGCCTCTAGTTCCCGGATTGCCGCGTATAACCGGGCAGATGGATCTATCGCCTCGGTTGGATCAGGGATTCCAATGTCAGAAAAATTCGCCATGGAGAGCAGCAAGTGGCCCATGCCGTAGGCGTCATGCTCGAGGAGTTTCTGGAGTGTGCCGATAAGCGGGAGCAAGGCCCCGCTGCCTGTGGATGAGGCCAGATCGGCAATGAGAATAACATCCAGAGGGATGATGGCCTCGCTTCCCAGCCCGGCTTCGATCAGCCGTTCGTGAGTGCGTAATTCGCGGAAAAACGCTCCCAATTGGGAATGCAGTTGTTCACGTTCTGCGACAAGATGTTCGAAAACCTTGCGGCGGTCGGACTCCTCCCCAGGAGGAGATGCACCGGAAACATAGATTCGCTCTGCCCGGTGATCTCCCAGACGGCACAGGGTGAGGTTGTGTGGGCGCGCACCCTCCCCCTCTGCTACCGAAAACCCCAGGCCCAGAAAGGTTGTCAGGGCGGCCTGCCTGGGGTGGCAATTGAGCAGGATATTCTGCGCATCGACGGCGACCTCGATAGACAGTGCATCGAGAGCAATGACGAGGGAGGGGGCAGGTTTTACATGGGATTGGGTTTCTTCACGGCTTGCCATAAGCTACCATCCTTCTCTCTCTTGAACACTTGTCATTGCGAGCAAAGTTCACGGAGCGAAGTAATCTCCTACTTTCACGGGGGGGATTGCCTCACTTCCGCCGAAGGCGTCCGTTCGCAATGACATTCATCCGGTTGTGTTCAACATCTGGTTACCCATTACAAATTTCTCGCGTCAATCATTCTACGGCGATGTAACCTAACTGGCGCTGTTTACCCTGCAAGGCGCGGATCTCTTTTTCGTATTGGCGGCGCAGCTCGTTTTCAATAGACATCCTGGCAAGCGCTTCCTTATGCTCAGCGATGCGATCTCTCAGCCGCGCGATGGCGGCTTCGTTGCCCATACGCACGGTTTCTTTTTCGATCAGAGTCTCGGCCTGCTGGATCAGGTCTGGGCGCTGGATGAAGGTGT
>CAYFMI010000105.1:0-12291 GCA_964344175.1 uncultured Anaerolineales bacterium | reverse complement strand
GCTACGCTTCGAATGCTGCTTCTGCTGCTGAATTGGCGAAGAAATTTATCGGGTAGAGCGTGTCGGAAGGGAGTATGGAGGAGACGTAAATCGATCAGGCAACTTGATTTTTTCTTCCCCCTATTTCCTGCCACCTTCCTGAAAGGAGTATTATCATAATGAGAGGCAATTACAAAATAAATTCTGGCGTACGTTTCCAGATGCTCTCCGACGACCAACTCGAAGAACTTTTCAATGGCGTACTACACGTCTTAGAATACACTGGTCTCGAAGTACATCACGAAGAAGCGCGCGAAATTCTAAAAGAGGCCGGCGCCTGGGTAGATGGCCTGCGAGTACGCATTCCCTCCTACCTGGTGCGAAAATCGCTCGAACTAGCGCCACGCAGTTTCACCGTCTTTTCCCGTGACGGCAACCCTGCCAATGATATTCACATCGGGCCGGGACGCGGTCACTTTGGGCCTGGCCCAACCTGCCCCAACTTTATCGATGTCGAAACAATGGAGCGGCGCCCTTACCAAAAATCTGACGTCCCCAAGGTTGCCACAGTAGTAGATGCTTTGCCCAACATTGACTTTTGCGAGTCGTTAGGCACGGTCAACGATGTGCATCACGACCTGGGCGCCCTCTACGAATTTGCGGGGATGTTCCCCAACACCAGCAAACCGATCGTGGCCTGGTCTTACGACAAATTCGACTCCGAAGGCATCCATCGCATTGCCGTAGCCGAAGCAGGCGGACAAGAGGCTTTCGAGCGCCGTCCCAACTACATTCATTACTGCGAACCACTCTCCCCTCTGGTCAGCACCACCGAGGCCCTGGACAAACTGATCTTCGCGGCCCGACACCGTGTACCGCTCATTTTCACTCCCTGCCCCATCGCCGGTGGAACCGCCCCGATCACTTCGGCAGGCATCATCATTCAAGGCGCAGCCGAATCCTGGATGGGCTTGACAATTGCTCAGGCGATCCAACCCGGCCTGCCTTTCATTATGGGCGGTGTGTTCTCTATCATGGACATGAGTGCAATGATCCTCTCGTACGGCGCGCCGGAGCTGGCTCTGAATATGGCCGGGCTGACCGAACTAGCCCACTACGCCGGACTACCTCTCTGGCAAACTGGCGGCTGCACCGACTCGAAAACTTTCGACGAGCAGGCAATTATTGAAGGCTCACTTTCGGTCTTCTTCTCTGCCCTGACCGGCGGCGATTTGTGTCACGATGTCGGCTACACTGAGAGCGCCATGACCGGATCGGTCTTCCAGTTGTGTGCCATGGATGAGGCGATAGGCTACTCCCGACGCATCACGCGCGGTATCGAAGTCAACGAAGATACCCTGGCTGTGGATGTCATCAACAATGTTGGACCCAACGGTCACTATCTGCGAGAGCAGCATACTCGCCGCCATTATAAGACTGAATTCTGGTACCCAAACTTGTGCGACCGCCGCAATTACGAAGAATGGGAAATGATGGGCAAAAAGACGATGAAAGATCGCACGATTGGGCGTGTCCAAGAAATTTTGGCTACCCACCAAGCAACCCCCATCAAACCAGAAACAGAAAAAGTGATCGAACAGGTTCTGGCCGAAGCTGAAGAACGTGTCAAAGAATAAGCGTTTCCAACTGAGGAGATGTAAACATGAGCGAATTATTTGAAAGACTTTCCACCGCGGTACTTGAGGGTGATGCTGAAAAATCGCTAAAACTCGTAGAGCGCGGTTTGAAAAAAGGCCTCACAGCAAAAGAATTGCTCGACAACGGTTTGATTGTGGGTATGGACGAAGTTGGCGTGCGTTTCAGACGCGGCGATATGTTCGTTCCTGAAGTGCTGATGTCTGCTGACTCAATGGCTGCCGGCATGGAGATATTGCGCCCCATATTGGCCGAAAGCGGGGCAGAATTACTCGGTAAGATTGTGATGGGCACGGTAAAAGGCGACTTGCATGATATTGGCAAAAACCTGGTCAGCATGATGTGCGAAGGCAGTGGTTTTGAGATCATTGATATTGGCTTCAATGCCGAGCCGGAGAAATTCATCGCAGCGATCAAAGAACATCAACCCCAGGTTGTGGGCATGTCGGCTATGCTGACCACAACCATGCGGGCGATGGGCCATACCATCAAAGCCATTGAGGAAGCCGGTTTGCGCGATCAGATCAAAGTGATGGTCGGTGGCGCACCGGTTGACAAAGAATTCGCCGACCGCATCGGGGCCGATGGTTATGGCTCAAACGCACCATCTGGCTCTGACCTGGCCAAGCAACTTGTTGGAGCCGCATAAATTGCCGAGGTCAATGTGACATCACCAAACGGATTGCCCATTGTCTTCATTGCCTGCCAGGTCTTTCAGGGACTGCTGGAAAAGATCATGCCTGAGGGCATGGCGGAGCGGGTTACCTATATGGATTATGGCCTGCATCGCGTCCCCGACAAGTTGACCTGGGCCGTACAAGATGCCGTAGACAGCGTTGCTAACCCCAGCCTGATTGTTTTGGGGTACGGTTTGTGCGGCAACGGGCTGCGAGGCATCAAGTCTCGCCAGCACACGCTGTTGATCCCCCGCACCGATGATTGCATTGCCATTTTACTGGGATCGCACAAAAAGTACATTCAGGAATTCGATGCCACTCCAGGGACATACTATCTCACAAAGGGCTGGCTCGAATCGGGCAGTAATCCCCTCCAGGAATACGAAGAAATCAAAGCGAAGTACGGCAAAGATGACGCCACCTGGATTATGGATCAACAGTATCAGCACTACGAACGCCTGGCGTTTGTAGCACACACACTAGAAGACATGGACAAATATCGGCCCCAGGCTGAGGAAGTAGCCGAATATTGCCAACGCTGGGGTTTTCGGTATGAAGAAATCCTCGGTTCCGATGCTTATGTCCGCCGCCTTGTCGAAGTGGCAGCCGCACTCGACAAAGCTGACGACAACTTCGTTGTGGTTCCACCCGGCGGCGAAACAAAGCAAGACATGTTTATGCGATGATGGCTGTTCGGGGTGACTTTCGTCTTTCACAAGCAGGCGATATACCTAGAGATCTGTTAGATAGATTTTGCAAGTGCGACGCACTTCCGCCGTTGCGGAAAAAACGACAGAAACAGCCAATAAGTGCATTGCACCTTCGACAAGAATTATCTTCACGGAGCACTAGCTCACCCCGCTCTTCGAAAAGATACTGATTGCTCATAACAAGCGAGCCATCAGCAAACAGGAGAAACGATCATGCAAGTTAGGAAAACGAATTATGGTGTGAACGCCACACCCACTTTTGAGGTACTTTCACAAGAAGAAATCGAATCGATCTACTTTGCTGCTCTGACCGTACTCTACGAAACCGGCGTCCGCGTCTACGAAGAAGAGGGCATCGAAGTGGCTTATTCGGGCGGCGCGATTGTTGAAGACCGCACCGATGACAGCGCCCTGGTGAAGATTCCGCCCTGGATGGTGGACAAAGCCCTGGCGACGCTGCCCAGCAAGGTTGTCACGCGCGGCCCAGACCGCCGTTACAAGATGGAGCTGTATAAAGACTCGATCACCTTCGGGCCAGGCTCCGACACACCTTTCACCATCGACCCCTATACCCGTGAACGCCGGCGCGCCACTTATAAAGACGTCAAGAACTTCGCCCGCCTGGCACAGGCCCTCCCCAACCTAGACTTTCACATGTCTCTGGGCATTGTGCAAGATACCGCCGTTGGCACGTATGACCGCTGGCAGTACCTGGCAATGCTGGAAGGCACTACCAAGCCGATCAACATCACCGCTGTAGATATTGACGGCCTGAAAGATCAGCTGGAGATGGCCTACATTCGTGTGGGCGGCAAAGACGAATGGCGCAAAGGTCCGATTTTCTCACTGTACATCGAGCCAGTTTCGCCGTTGAGTCACTCTGAAGAGGTGGTCCAAAAACTGCTCTTCGCCACCGACAACGAGATTCCCTTTGTGTACACTCCCTGCCCCCTGGCGGGCGCTACCGCTCCCACCACTTTGGCCGGGACCGCTGTTCAGGCGCTCACCGAGAGCCTCTTTGGCATTGTCCTCAGTCAGTTACGCAAACCGGGCGCCCCTCTGATCATCGGCGGGTTGATGTCGAATATGGATATGCTCACAACCGTGTACTGCTATGGCTCACCCGAGATGGCGCTGCTCAGCGCGGCTTACACGCAGGTAACCAAATGGCTGGGTGTGCCCATGTACGAGACCGCGGGCTGCTCAGACTCGAAGATGTTTGATGAGCAAGCTGCCATGGAAGCGACCATCAATATTGCCACCGCAGCTCTGGTCGGTGGGAACATGATCCACGATGTCGGCTATCTTGAACAAGGCCTGACCAGCTCCCCGGAGATGATGGTGGCTTCGAACGAGATTATCGACATGGTCAAGCGTATCTTGCGCGGCATTCCTGTTACCGATGACAGCAAAGCGCTGCATGTAATGGACGAAGTCGGCCCCGGCGGGCATTACCTGGATCACGACCACACCTTCGACCGCTTCAAGACCGACATTTGGCGACCACAGTTGATTGATCGTCAGGTCTGGGAGAACTGGGAAGCTTCTGGCAGCAAGACCTTCCGCGAGCGCGTCCATGAGCGCGTGATCGAAATTCTCGATGCCGAGGAAGAGCCTCTGCTGGACGAAAAAATGTATAAAGAACTGCACCGTGTGTGTGAACTGGCGGACGAACGTCACAAGTCTGAAGAGCTAGACTACGCTATGTTCTAGTGCTCATACGATAATGCAATAGTTCCTATTCCGGTCATCACGCCAAGCGGAAGTGTAAAAAACAACATCGCCTCCGCTCGGCGTGTTTCTACCCAAACGTGATGCGTAAAACGTGAAACGCCCTTTAAATCACGTTTTATGCTTCACGTTTTACGCTTAGAGGCATATTTTGGCATCATCACAGAACCAACCCGAAGCCCTGGTTTTGGGCATCGACACGGGCGGTACCTACACCGATGGCGTTTTGCTGGAATATCATAACCGCAGGGTGATGGCAGCTCACAAAAGCCTGACAACCAAGCGGGATTTCTCGATCGGCATTGAAAATGTCATCGAGGGGATCGATATTCAAGACCCCACCGCCATTCAAATGGTGTCGATCTCGACCACCCTGGCGACCAACGCCATTGCCGAGGGTAAAGGCAAACGCGTGGCGTTGTTCTTGATCGGCTACGATCCTGAACTCGTGGCTGCTTTCAAAATGGAGAGTCAATTTTCCACTCCCAACTTTCACTATTTTTCGGGCGGGCATGATCTCCTCGGTCAAGAGAAGCAGCCCCTCGACTTACCCAGACTGCTCGAAAAAACCAATCAACTCAAGGGCGAAGTCGATGCAATCGCTATCTCCAGCTATTTCAGCCCACTGAACCCCGAACACGAAATCCGCGCCTACGACGCCATATCGCAAATATGCGATTTACCCATTGTCTTAGGGCATCAACTTTCGACGAAACTCGGCTCGGTTGAACGCGCCACTACAGCGGCACTGAATGCGTCGCTGCTCTCCGTGCTTCAGGATTTCATCATTGCTGTGCGCAGAGCTATGGAGCGGCGCGGCATTGATGCGCCCCTGATGGTGGTGCGCGGCGATGGGACGTTAATGAGTGACGAATTCGCCGCCCGCTCGCCGGTGGAGACAATCCATTCCGGCCCGGCGGCCAGTGCCATCGGCGGGCGTTTCCTTTCACATCGGAAGGACGCCCTCATTGTAGATGTTGGCGGCACAACCACCGATCTGGCGTTAATCCAGTCCGGGGAGGTCACCATCAGCGAACAAGGCGCTTCGGTTTCTGGCTACAAAACTTCCGTCAAGGCTGCCAACTTACTCTCCATTGGGCTGGGCGGCGATAGCCACATCACCACCAATCGAGAGAACAACATCACCATTGGGCCGGTGCGCGTTGTCCCTTTGGCACATTTGGCACATGAGCATCCGCAAATCGAAACTCGCCTGAAGATCCTGGCGCAAAAGACCTGGCCCCCGGCAACCCCCGCAGCGCTGGAGTATTGGTTTTTATTGCGCGAACCAGCCAGCAATATGCGCGCCTCCGATCGAGAAAAGAAACTCATCAAACTCTTGCGAAGCGGGCCGAAGTCGATTCCAGAATTAGTGGAAGAAACCGGCGTGCTGCACCCCAATCAACTGGGCGCCAATGAGCTGCTGCGCCGCGAGATCATCGGCAAGGCAGGGCTGACCCCCACAGACCTATTGCATGTGGACGGGCGGCATACCCCGTGGAATGTGCGCGCTTCTGAATATGGGTTAACGGTTCTCAGTCATTATTTGAGTTGGGAAATCCCAGGGTTAACAGAGTTCATTTGGACCCATATCAGCGAAATGATCGCCAAAGCGGTGGTCGAGTTTCTCAGTGAAAAAACAGTGCCGGAACCCACACACAACCCCGATATTGGCGGCTGGTTCTTCCAAAACAGTCTGTATGCCGAACATCCACACCTGGAAACGCAGATCCGCTTGCGCTACCCGATGATCGGCATCGGCGCGCCCGCCGACATCATGCTCGCTGACGCTGTTCAACGCCTGAATACCGAATTAATTCTGCCCGATCATTATGATGTCGCCAATGCGGTCGGCGCGATTGCCGGAAGCGTGATGGTCGCCGAGGAAATTTTGGTTTACCCGCGCTTATCCCCGTCCGAACTGGACGTGGTGGGATATTATGTCCAGGCACGCGACAACCGCGAAGAATTCGAAGAGCTGGACGAAGCCCTTGCGCGCGCCCGCCAATTGGGGCACGACCGCGCCCTCAGCGCAGCCTTGCGCTCTGGCGCAGATAATCCCCAGGTGATGACCGAAGAAACCAGCGACGGGCTGGATACCTTCCGCATCCGCGTGCAAGCTCTCGGCAACCCTCGCCTGGCGAAGTAAAAACAGGAGACCACCAATGGAACTGGTTCGAGTAGATACACAACGCGCCTACGAGGCCATACGCGAAAGAATCATCACGTTAGAGTTTTCGCCCGGAAGCCCGATCGACGAGGGCAGCCTGGCTCAGGAATTGGGTGTAGGCCTGGTGGCTGTCCGCGAGGCAATAAAGCTGTTAGCCCACGATCATCTGGTGGATATTTCTTCCGGGGGGATTTCCGTTAGCGAAATAAAGGTGAAAGAACTGCGTAAACTCAGCGAGATCCGCTTACTCCTTGAGAGCTACTGTGCCCGGCAGGCCGCGCTGCTCGCCACCCCCGATGACTTACTCGTGCTGGAAACTCTTTGCAAAGAGCAGGCCCAAGTTGCCGATGATCAACCACGCCAGTTGTTCGATCTCGATCACAAATTTCACCAGGCCATTGCCCGGGCTGCCAAAAATCACTACCTGGCTGAAATACTGGATGATTTTTTCGGTCTGTCCCAACGGCTATGGTTCCTGGCTTTGCCGCATCTCGAATTCTTACCCGCAGCCGTGGAAACTCACCTAGAAATGGTTATCGCCATCCAGCAAAAAGACACCGAGCGGGCAGCCCAAATTATGGAAACCCATATTCAGAACTTTTACGATAGAGTTTTCAAAATTCTAGCGGAGCTTTAAGCCACGCCTTCCCACTTCGATAACCGCCCTCTACACGGAGATTACCCCACACTGCATTGTAACCAAAACAATACATACTTCATCTTACAGGTAGAAGAGATTATCGCTATCCCATATCCCCCCTTAGGAATCCATTATGCCCAAAATCACAGTTGTTTACGGCGAAGAAGAAAAATCAATCCAGGCCCAACGCGGGAGTCTCTTGGGTGATGTCATCGCCGAAACGGGATTACCCTTAGAGCAACCTTGCGCCGGGCGCGGCACTTGTGGAAAATGCAAAGTCCTTGTTGAAGAAGGAATCGATGATCCCGATGAAATTGAACTGGAGAATCTATCTCCTGGGGAGTTGGCACTCAACAACCGGCTGGCGTGCCGCGCCCGTGTGCAGGATGACGCCCGCATTGTACTTTCCCCCATTGTGGTGTATTCCAACAAGATATTCAAGAGCAGTTCGCGCTACAAGCGCGAAAAGGATGTCCCCCTGGGGTTAGCAATCGATCTCGGTTCGACCACCGTAGCCGCTTTTCTGACCATGCTGGACAACGGCGAAGTCGCGGCCGGTGGCGGCAGCCTGAATCAGCAAACCGTCTACGGGGCCGATGTCATCTCACGACTGGCGGCGGCTTATGATGATCCAACAAATGCAGAACGCCTTCAACGGCTGGCGTTGGCCTCCATCAATCAGGCTGTCGATTCGCTAAATCTCTCTGCGCGCATTCGAGAACGCATTGAGCGCGTCACCATTGTTGGCAATGTCGCCATGCACCATTTACTCGCTAAACTGCCCCTGGAATCAATTTCGGTGATGCCTTTCCAGCCTTATAGCGCCGCAGCAATCAAAGATGCCACCCACCTGATGGGCGGCATTTTCCCAAAAAATGCCGTTGTGTCTCTGCCCCCGCTGGTGGGGGGCTTCGTTGGCTCCGATGCCCTGGCCTGCCTGGCCTATTTTGGTTTTGACAATCCACCTGGCCCAATGGCTGCAATCGACTTGGGAACCAACGGCGAAGTAATGGTCACCGATGGCGAGCGCATCCTCACCGCTTCAACTGCCGCCGGGCCAGCTTTCGAAGGCGTCAATATCTCTTGTGGCACACGCGCCATCGATGGCGCCATTGTAGATACCCAAATTGAAGGCGGCGATCTGACTCTTAAAACGATCTCGAATGAAGCGCCTATCGGACTGACCGGCTCAGGCTTGCTCAGTGCAGTATACCAGTTCCGGCAGACCGGCATCATCGAACCCAGCGGGCGCATCCTCCCTGACCCGCCCAATTTCAAACATCTTATCGGCGAAGGCGATCACGGATCACGTAGCATTAAACTCACCCCCGATAGCAGCCTGATGCTGACACAATTGGATGTGCGCGAACTGCAAAAAGCGAAAGGCGCTATCCGTGCTGCCATTGATGTATTGATGATCAATTTAAATCTCCAGCCAGAAGATTTGCAAAAAGTCATCTTAACCGGCTCTTTTGGTGGTCAAGTTGATATTGATGCCATCATCGAATTGGGCATGATCCCGCCGGTACAACGAGACATTGTAAAAACTGCCGCCAACGGCGCCGGATTTGGCGCGGCAATGTTCCTCACCGATGAAGGCTTTGCGCTTGGCGAAAAATTGGCGACAGAAGCCACACAAGTCGATCTGGATACCGACGCCAATTTCAATATGCTTTATATCGAAGGCATGTCTCTTACGCCGAATGGAAATAAGTCGTGACAACCACAACCAATAGCCCCATCGCCACCCGCGCCCGAGGCATTACCCTCGTCGTCCTGGCAACCGTTTTCTGGTCCACCTCAGGCATATTCATCAACCTTATCATCCAAAAAAGCGGCGTCTCCCCGGTCGGCCTGGCTTTCTGGCGCGATTTCGGGACTTTTCTAACGTTGCTTATCGGCATCGCCATCCTCAGCCCTAACTTGCTGCAAATCAATCGGCGCGATCTACCCTGGCTTGTGGCAATGGGGGTGAGCATTGGCACATTTCACGTCTTGTGGAACACATCTGTAATGCTGATCGGGGCATCCGTCTCCACGGTCATCCAGAGTGACTCGCCCATATTTGTCACCATCATGGCCTGGATATTTTTCAAAGAGCCGCTAACAAAAAGAAAGTTCATTGCCATTGCCCTTTCAATCGCCGGAACTGTACTCATATCTGGGTTGCATGGCCTGGGAACGATACAAATCACCGCCAAAGGGCTTCTCGTCGCCCTGGCGTCCGCAATCATGTATGGGTTGATGAGTCTCTTTGGAAAAAAATTGGTTGGCAGTTATAGTCCCTGGACTGTGCTGATGTATCCCTTTGGCGTTGGCGCGTTGCTGCTTCTGCCATTGCAATTCAATACCCCAGTTCCAATGCCGATTTCGGCAGAAGTAATGCTGCTGTTTGCCGGGTTGGTTTTAATCACAACAATCACTGGCTTCGCATTGTATACGACGGCTCTAAAAACACTACAAGCCAGCATTGCATCGATCACGAACACTACTGAAGTCGCTTTTGCTGCCATCCTGGCTTACTTCATCCTAGGCGAGCGTCTCGATGCCTGGCAAATTTTCGGAGCTGTATTGGTGGTCAGCGGCGTTATCTTAGTATCGCTGCCAGACAAGAATCATCAATACTGATTGTAGTCAACGGATTTGGCAATGTCCACGAAATCCAACTCCCCCAACTTCATTCTCGGGATCGACACCGGCGGCACCTATACCGACGGCATCTTGCTGGATTACCATACCCGACAGGTTATCACAACCACCAAAACCCTGACCACGCGCCACGACCTGAAGGAGTGCATTCTCAAAGCACTCGACGCGCTTCTCCCTGAAGACCCTCAACGAGTACGCCTGATTTCGATCTCCACCACCCTGGCGACGAATGCTGTCGCCGAGGGAAAAGGCCGCCCGGTGGGATTATTCTTGCTGGGATATGACGCCGATTTAGTGCAACGATTCAAGCTGGATGCTGATTTCGCCACTTCGAGTTTTCACTATATTGAAGGGGGGCACAATCTTCATGGGGAAGAGCAAGCGCCCTTAGCGCTGGATGCCCTACTCGAACGGGCAACGGCTATCCAGGCAGATGTTGAAGCCTTTGCCGTATCGGGCTATTTCAGCCCCTTTAACGCCAGCCACGAAGAGCGCGCTTTCACCGCTTTGTCAGAATCCACCGGACACCCGGTGGTCTTGGGCCATCAGTTAGCCAGCAAACTCAACTCTGTCCAGCGCGCCACCACTGCGACATTGAACGCCTCGTTGCTGTCCATCTTGCAAGACTTCATAATGGCTATGCGAAAGTCATTAAATGAGCGCAATGTCAATGCCCCTTTAATGGTGGTACGCGGCAATGGCGCGTTGATGGATGCGCAAGTCGCCGAACAACTCCCTGTTGAGACAGTACACTCCGGCCCTGCTGCCAGCGCCATTGGGGCGCGCTTCCTTGCACAGCAAGAGCAAGCTCTGGTTATCGACATCGGCGGCACCACCACCGATCTCGCCGTAGTCGATGGCGGTCAGGTTAACGTCAGTGAAACGGGCACCACGGTCGGGGGCTATCCCACAGCTGTGCGCGCTGCTCATGTCCGCTCAATTGGCTTAGGCGGCGACAGCCGCATTGCCCTGGATATGGAGAACCGCCTTACCATCGGCCCGGAGCGCGTCACCCCTCTGGCATATCTCGCGCACGCAAACGAGTATGTCGCTGAACACATCCGCAAGCTGCCTTATCGCAGCTACAAGCGTCTGTCCACAGACCATATCGAGTATTGGTTCTTGCAACGCCAACCCCGGCGGCTCATCCAAAATGATTTGGGGAGGCAAGTTGTCGAGATGCTGCGCCGACACCCCATGACACTGCCGGATATTTTGGACCGTATGGGCTTATTCCACCCTTTGCAATTTGGCGGCGCATCCTTGATAAAAGAGGAGATCGTTGGGCGGGCATCGCTGACCCCGACCGATTTGCTGCATATCAATGGAGAGTACACCCCCTGGGATGGAGAAGCCGCCGGAATTGCCGCTGGATTTTTCGCAAAATTCAAGGGGATTTCAGTCGAAGATCTCACCCAAAAGACCATGGCCCAAATCGCCGAGCGGATTGTGGCCGAAGTGGTGATCTTCATCAGCGGCCAGAGTCTGCACCGTGTCCCCGATTATGCCCGGCGTGACGATTTAGGGCTGTGGCTCTTCGAAGAGAGTCTTTATCAGGAGCACCCCTATTTAGGTTCACAAATTTCACTCAAAATTCCCATTATTGGCATTGGCGCGCCTGCAGCAATCTTCCTTCCCTCTGTCGCTAAAATGCTGCATACCGAATTGATTATTCCACCCCACTATCAAGTTGCCAATGCTGTGGGCGCGGTTTCCGGCAATGTGATTATCCAACAAGAGGCCTGGGTATTCCCGCAATCTCGAGGGCTGCATATTGTAGGTTATTATGTGCAATCTGGCCGTGAGCGGCGGCGCTTCGCGCATCTGCATGAAGCGCTTAACTTTGCCAAAGCAATTACTGGTCGGCAAGCCCGCACTGAGGCTCTGGCCGCAGGCGCAGCAGATCCGCACCTGGAGTTCCAGCAGCTCCCTGATGGAGCAGAAAGTTATCGTATCCGTGCACGCGTGATTGGCAACCCAAAATTGGGGGGGTAATCTCAAATAAAAACTGCCGGTGGGCTAAATGGTACTCTCGCTAAGTGCCTTTAGAAAAAGACAGGCCGCCCCAAGGAGGCAATT
>CAYFMI010000104.1:0-12380 GCA_964344175.1 uncultured Anaerolineales bacterium | reverse complement strand
ATCAGTGAAAAGAAAGACAGGCCTTGCTGGTAGGTCGCCAGCATACTGGAAACCAGTTGGCCGCGCGCAGCCGGGTATATGACCCGCTCGTCTTCAACCTGAGACTCTAAAGCAGATTTGAAGGCTTCGAGTTCTCGGGGGGCGTTGCGGATCTCAGAAGTGACGCGAATGGCGATCTCATCCAACTCAAGGCCATGGTCAAAGATCTCTTGCACCACGGTCAGGGGAGCCAGGGCGATAACGCCATCGTTGAGCAGGGCAACGCCTTCTTCTGCCAGCAGACCGACTATTTCCAGGCGCTCGGTTTCGCCGGAGGTGATAAAGACCAAGTCGTCACCCAGCTCGAGGCCTTTCTCCTCGGCGTAGGAGGCGGGGATGATGGTCTCATAGGTTTCAACATCTGGGAGCCGACCGGCTTCGATTTCGTAGACACGCACTTGTGGGTCGAGAAGCGGATCGATGCCATACATTTGCAGCGAGTTGCCCGCCGATGTGCCTGTCACGGTGAAATCAATCTGCCAGGATTCGGCATCCATTGCCATAATGGTTTGTACTTGGACGGATGGGGCGGTAATTTCGACATTGTCCAGTGCTTGCACCTGGAATAGCAGCGCCTCATCAAGTTTGGCCTGACCTCCCAGCGCGGGGACAATCAGCAAATCGGCTTGCCCGGCAGCGCGGTCGAAGACTTGATTGATCGAATCCAGGGTACTCTGGTTGGTAACTTGGATCGCCAGCACTACCGCCACACCCAAGACGATACCCATCAGGGTAAGCAATGTGCGCCCAATGCGGGTGCGCATATTGCGCAGGGCAAGGAAAAAAGGGGCCAGCCAGGGGAAGAAAGTTAGCATATTACATATTTCAGGTTACTTGTTGCAGGTTGCAGGCTATCGGTTAAAAAACCTAACTTGCAGCCTTCAATTCATCACAATTCAAGATCTGCCATGATCGCCATAATATCCTGAACTTCGATGCCGTGGCCGTTGTCTTCGAGTTGGTGGACAATGCAGCCATCCTGCAGAAAGACAATCCGATCGGCGTAGGATGCGGCCCGGGCATCATGCGTGACCATGAGAATCGTGGCGCCCAAGTCCTGGCAGGTTTTGCGCAACAACTCCAAAATAGTTGTCCCAGAGCGCGAATCAAGATTACCGGTGGGTTCGTCGGCCAAGACAATTTCGGGTTGGTTGATAAAAGCGCGCGCAATGGCAACGCGCTGTTGCTGGCCGCCAGAGAGTTGATCGGGGCGGTGGTCGGCACGCTCATCTAAACTTACCAGGGTAAGCAGTTCCTGAATGCGCTCTCGGTAGCTGCGCTTCGATTGTCCGTCGATCAGCAGCGGCAGGGCCACATTCTCGGCAGCGGTCAGTGTGGGGATGAGATTGTAGAACTGGAATATGAAGCCAATTCGCCGCCGCCGAAACCGAGTGATCTCATTATCATTCAGCGCCGAGAGGGGCTGATCGGCCAGAATGACCTCGCCGGAGGTAGGCATATCTAACCCACCGAGCAAGTGCAACAGCGTTGATTTGCCCGAACCTGAAGGCCCCATGATGGCAACAAACTCACTTCGCTCAACAGAGAAATCGACCCCGCGTAAGGCGGAAACGATTACCTCGCCCATTTGATATTCTTTGATCAGGTTTTTAGTTTCCAGAACAGGCATTAATGCTTCTCCAAATTTCCATGCTATCATAAAACATAGGCTCACGCCGCGCCTTGAAAGAGATTTCGAGAAATAGGGGGGTGGGGAGCAAAGCTCCCCACCCCCCTATTTCTCGTTTTTTTTGTTCTCAATTACATAAATCTAAAAAGCATTACACGAGCGTCACAACACTCCCTCGCTCTGTCTTCTCCACCTCAATGCGCGCCGGGAAAGCGTCTTTAAGGGCATCAATATGGGTAATCACCAGGATCTTGGCAAAATCTGTCTTGACCAAATTAATCGCCTCCAACAGGCGCTGCCGGCCAATTTCGTCCTGGCTGCCGAAGCCCTCATCAATCACCAGCGTGCGCAGGCGCGCGCCGGCCCGCTGTGCCAACATCTCCGAAAGGGCCAAGCGGATGGCAAAGTTCACTCGAAAGGCCTCTCCGCCGGAATAAAGTTCGTAATCGCGCCCCCCGGCGCTATCGCTGATGCGAATATCCAGCGTTTCTTTGAGATCGTCGCGTGTTTTCAATTCGCGCTGCGTCTCAAAGCGAATAGACATCTCTCCCCCACTGAGACGATCTAGAATATCGTTGGCACGGGACTCGATCTGCGGCAACGCCTGCTCAATGAGTAATGCCGGAACTCCATCTTTGCCAAACGCCGTTTCCAACTGCTTATACTGACCGGCATTTTTGGCTAACTCTGCACGTTCAGCTTCAAGATCTTTGCGACGTTTGCGCAGATCATCGAGCACCTGCACTTTCTGCTGTGCAGCCCCAACCTCCATGCGCAGCTGATTTTCCTTCTCCTTCATATCCAACACACCATGCTGCGCCTGGCGCAAATCGGGGGCCGATTCTTCAGATTCTTTCAGCAACACCTGCGCTTCCTGAAAGGCGTGGTCATCTTGCTCAATATCAGTTTGTAAGGCAGCAATTTGATCTTGGCGTTGGGCAATTTCACGCTGAAGGGGTTCGAAGGCGGCGCGTGCTTTTTCTAACTCGCGAAACGCTTCTTCGGCCAGACGCCCTTCTTGCTCAGTGCGGCGGGCGGCATCGTGTGCTGCGGCATCATACCCGATCTCTTTGAGTTCGGCATCCACCTGAACTAACACTGCCCGCGCTTCGAGAGCAAAGTCATTGTTCCGCAGCGCTTCCTGAATTTCATCCAGGCGCGGCTGCCCCTCTTGCGCCCACGCATTTTGGGCAGCCTCAATTTGACCAATCCTGGCAACGGTCTGGTCGAACTGACGCGTTGTCTGGCGCATTTGTTCATCCAGCCCCCCAAGCTCACTGACCTGCCTTTTCAAATCGGCGACCAACTCATCTGTCTCGGCCAACAACTGCTGATTGGCGCGATAGGTGTCGCCCATTTCTTGGCCCTGCTCTTGAAGCGCATCAATCAACCGCTGGCGGTCTTCGGCTTCCAGCGCCTGCCCGCACAACGGACACACAGCCCCATCGGTGGCGCTTAATTGATCGATGCGGGCTTTCAAAGACTCCATCTTCGCTTTGAGATGCGGGTTTTCAACCTGGGCTGCCGCCAAACGATCGCGCCCGGCTTGAAGATCATCCTCCAGCGATTTTCGCTGCTCAAACTGCTGATTGATTTCCGCAAGAGATTGTTGCGTATGTGCGAGTTCGGCCTGCAAATCAAGCAGGGCTTTCTGGTCTTCACTCAATGCGGATTGCTGCTCCTGAAGGTTTTCCTGCTCCTGAAGCAAACGGGCGCGTTCGGTCTCGATAGCCGTCAAAGGTTCTTGACGGCGTTTGTCATGCTCGCGGAATTGTTCTGCAGCGCTATCCCAACGAATGAGTTCCTGACGGGCCTGCTGCCACTGACCATAATCTGCTTCGATCGCAGCGGCACTTTCAATCGTCTGGGTGTAGGATTCCTGCTCAAGTTTTCGGGCAGCCAACCCCGAGTTAAGTTCGTCCATCCGCTCTTTGGCCGACGCCAGGCGCTGGGCGAGTTGATCTGCGCCCTTGCGCTGTTCTTCCACCAACGCTACCGCCCGCTTAATTGCTTCCAGGGCGGTTTCTTGGGCAGCGCGCGTTTCGATGATGCGCGCCAATTCGGCATTTAATTCACGCAAGCGCGCTTTGCGGGCATCTTCTTCACTCAATTCTGCGTTGATCTCTGTCAGGCGGCCCTCCAGAGCGCTGATGTGGGTCTCAACCGCTTTGCGGCGCTCGACAGCGCGCTTGCGGTAGGTCTCCCAAATTTCGAGGCCGAGGATACTCGCCAAAATTCGTTTGCGGTCGGCAGCGCGTTGCTGTGTAAATTGGTCGGCTTTCCCCTGTAAGAAAAACGCAGCGTTGACAAAAGTCTCATAATCCAGCCGCAGGGTCTCTTCAATGCGCTCTTGCGTCTCTCGGATGGTGCGCTCACTCAGCGGCTTCCAATCATTTTCGGTTTCGGCAGCAAACTCGCCCGACCGCAAAATGGCAAATTCCAGCATGCCGGTTTTGCCGCGCGGGTTGGCACGTTGGACGCGATACATATTATCTTCATACTGAAACACAAAACGGACTTCAGCAGAATCCGACTGGTTGTTGATGATCGCATCTCCGCGCTGGCGCGCCTGACCGAACAACACCCAGGTGATAGCATCCAAAATGGATGATTTGCCGGCCCCGTTACGCCCGGCAATACAAGCCAGATCGAAGGCCGTGAAGTCAATTTCAACCGTATCGTGATAAGAAAGAAAGCCGGTGATCGAAAGGGAGATGGGAATCATAAGCGGGTTGGATGTCGAAAGTTTGCAAGTTTTCCGTTTGATGTCGCGGTCTGATTATAACAAAGCAAAACCCCCAGGGGTTTCTGATTTTACCATCGCCTGGGGGTTCTCATCTGTTAGCGTGTCGATAATGCTGTTTATTTCTTAATTTTTTCCGATTGGGCGCTCAACAGAAACGGGGATATCCAGCAAGGCAGCCTGTGCCCGTAAGTGATCGATGCGCCGTTGCAGGTAAGGAGAGAAAAAACCATGATAGCGTTCCCAAAGTTCAGGGATGCGCCAGTCATCGCCCGTGATATGGCCACGACACTGCGGAGCGCCACAGGCGCAAAGAAACTCGTCATAGGGCGTTCCATCGCTCATGGCATAATCAAAACATATTTCTTCCCCCGGTTCAATGTAGCGCATGGCAACCAGCGCAATTTGCCCGTTTAAACCGGCATTCGGATTGCACGAGTGATTGATGAAATCCGCTGGTTCTTCCGGGTTGAAGGAAACCAAATAAAGATCTTCCTCAACTTGAATGCTGTGCCGTTTTTGCCGCGTTGTCAACTGCTCGAAGCTATTGACATCAACGACATACCCGCTCCAGACGGCCAGCAATTCACCCTGCGCGATGGCTTGCAGGGCAAAAGCCCCTGGGCCAGCATCTTTAGAAAGGCCGCGTACGTTTAGTTTCGGAGAAAGATATGCTTGACGACTGACCATTTCCATTTTAGATGTCCTTCTTTTGCATCACAATAATCATACGGCGCGCTTCCAGGTCGTTCGTGGAAACATCCAGATCAAAATCGCCATACCAGCCTGCTACTTCCAGCATGCCTGAAAGCTCAGCCAGGAGATAGAACTCCTGCGGCATGAGCATACGCTCGGTGGCCGTATCCCGGATGATGAATTCGTCGCCCCCTGGGGGAGTAATGCGCATCTCGACATCCACATTGGCGAGGCCGGTAACCCAATCGAATTTCGGCTGATTAACAGCCCAATTGATCTCGACAGATGTGCCCTGGCGCGATCCAGCGTATCGAAATTGGCCATAGCTTTCATAAGAGCAATCCCGCGGGTGGGTCAAGTCGATCAAATACAACCCTCGCTCGGTGAGGTTGGATGCGACAGCACGGAAATGCGCGACAAGATCCAAATTGGTTTGCAACGCATCAATGCCATCAAAGACAATAAAGGCCACATCTACCGGCTGAGAAAGAGAGAAATCGCGCATGTCTGCGGCCAGCCACTCGATGGCGACATTTTCTTCGGCATCTTTCGCTTTGGCAAAATCGATCATCTCCTCACGTAAATCTAACCCAACGGAACGCACACCCCTACGGGCAAAGTCTCTGGCATGATACCCCGGGCCGCAGGCGATATCCAGCACGGATTCAAGTTCCCTGCCCGTATAACGCTGGTAGACATCGCCGATAAAGACGGTTTCACGGCTGACATCACGATCGAAAACAATATCATAGTACATAGCACGTTGATATAAATTCAGATGTTCTGCCACGATCAGAAATCTCCTTGGTTTTATTAGTTTTAAGAGTTACTCACTTGGGCAAGGGAAGCCCAATATCTTTCATCGAATCAACAAGGACGCAGTCTTTTGGGCACCCGATTCGCCATTAAAGTACGAAAGCCTGCCGGGAAGGCAGACTTTTTTATGCAAGCTTTCATGTAACTTGCACATCCTTAAGAGAGTTTCGACAGAATGTGATTATACATTCATTGTATACAATGTAAAGAGTAAACAACGTGAATTTTTACCCCATTCTAGCAAGAATGCATATAGTAAAATTCGGGTATGCCCTCACCACAGAACAGTCGCCCGCCCAAAAATCGCCTTGCCACAGCGCTTGGCTGGACAAGATCCAGCTATTATTTGATGAGCGTGTTTTTGCTGATCATCTTCCTCATTGTGTATATCTGGTGGCCTTTGGCTGAAGAATATCTGGCCCTGATTGATTGGGAAGGCCCCTGGTGGCGCTATTTTGACTGGCTGCTGGTGGGCATCTTTCTGGTGATGTCGCTGCTCATCATGGCTGGGGCCGACCTGCGCGCCGATGCGATGATTGTGTTTATCGGCCTGATGGGGGGGTTGGTGATCGAAAGTTGGGGCACACAAACCGAAATCTGGAGCTATTACACCGCCGAGCGCCCCCCCTTGTGGATCATCCCCGCCTGGCCGATCGCCAGTTTATCGATTGACCGACTCGTGAAAATGTTGGATAAATTTGCGCCCGCAGCTATGCGTAATTCAAAAAAGGGTGACGCCTACTCCATAGCTTATTGGATCATCTTTCCCGCTTTCTATGTCCTGATGCTGCAATTCGTCTGGCCGACATTGGACAAATCTTTAACGATGATGGCCCTGATTCTGGTGGGCTTTCTGACTCTGACCCCCACCGATCATCGCACTGCCGTGCTGACCTTTATTGCCGGTGCGGGGTTAGGGTACTTTCTGGAACGCTGGGGGACAACCCGCCTGTGTTGGACCTATTACACCCTTGAAACGCCACCCCTTTTTGCCGTGCTGGCGCATGGCATGGCAGCAGTGGCATTTTGGCGCACGGCCTTAGTGTTAAAGGTCGTCTTTACCCAAAAATTAAAGACCAGTAAGGCCGCCCGATAAACCAGCCCCATCAGACTTTTTCACATGGAATATGCGCCCACTCCATTAAACGCCCCTCGTCGAGAATTTCAATCTTCTGGCGCGAGGCTTCAATGGCCCCACTTACCTCTAACTTCCGCAACGAACGCGCTACTACCTCACGCACCGTCCCTACGCGGGCTGCCAGATCATCTTGCGTCAATCGCTGGCTGGAATCACTGGCCAGTTGCTCAGGCGGCAAGTTTGCCAACAAACGCGCTAACCGCGTCGTCACCTGATAAAAAGACAACTCTTCGACCATCTCTACCAGCATACGCAAATTTTGCGATAAATTGAGAATAATACCGCGGGCAACTTCGGGATGCTCAGTCAATGCCTGGCGAATGGTATGGGCGCTGACAATCCATAATTCGCACGCTTCTAATGCCGAGACACTCACAGGATTGCCGCGCTGGTCGAACACAGTCACCTCATTGAAGGAATCCCCCTCTTCCAGCACATTGATGACCAACTCGCGCCCCTGCGGTGAACTTTTAAATAACTTCACACTCCCCTGCCGGATGATATACAATCCCTCATCAGGGGCACCCTCCATGAATACAAATTCGCCGGACGCATAACGGAACAAATGCGTGTTATCTGCGAACTGCGTCAATATATCATCACTCAGGTCGGCGAAATAGCGGCAGCCGCGTATCGCTTCAAGTTTTTCTGTAACACTCGCCTGAATTCTCTGCATCACAAGGCAACTACCCTTCCCCCATAGGAGAGCTTAAAATATGGTCGGGGCCGCGATCGATCTCCCAGGGATATACGATGTGGGCATCGGTGACTGCGGCATAAAAATCGGGGCGAGCCGTGCCAAATAGATTTCGATAAGGGTTGAAATGCAACACGCAGGTATAGGGCAAACCACCCGCTGCGCCAATCCGATTTTGCACAGCCGTGATCGTGCGCCCAGACCCCCACACATCATCAACGACCAACAAACGACGGCCCTCCAGCATAGCAGAGTGGGGAAATTGAAGAAATTCTGGCCAGGCATAGAGCTTAGATGCATCGCGCTCTACTTCGGCAGGAAAATCGACGGCAGCCGTCAGCACATGCGTTACGCCTAAGGCTTCAGCCAGCATGCCTCCTGGAATGATCCCCCCACGCGTAATAATAACCATACCTTCGAATTCGACTTCAAATTGAGGTATCAGGTGGTCGATCAACCGATCGACATCATCCCAAGTCAAAATTTCGTGCCGCAAGTGCATGATTGACTCCAATAAAAACTTTGAGACTCGTGATTACTGCCCCGGTTTCGAAAGCAGCGCGCCAGCCTTCGAATGGGCAAGAACAATAACTTCCTGATTATAGCAAAGAAGGCGGATCTACCTCAACATAGGCGCCTTCTGTGATTTGCGGGGTTAGGAGTACAGTTGGGTCCGCACCCCGCAAAACAATTTGCCAGCGATAAATCCCGCCGAAGCGTTCGAAGAAACAGGGCACCGGCCCAATCACTTCGATAGCGTGTTCTGAGAGAGAAGCAAGCCGGCTGGATGCCTTTCGAGCGGCTTCCTCCACCCGGAGCGGATCCTCATCTCGGAATTCCAGCCGCACCAAACGCGAGAAAGGCGGGTAGCCTAACTCTCGGCGGTGGCCTAGTTCCCGGCGATAGAATTGAGAATAACTCTGCTGTGCCGCCGCCTGGATGACATCCATCTCTGGTTGGAAAGTTTGCAAGATCACCTCGCCACCCAGCGGACTGCGGCCAGCCCGCCCGGCTACTTGAGTTAACACCTGAAAAACGCGTTCGTTAGCACGATAATCTGGCAAATTCAAGCCCACATCCGCCAACACAACGCCCACCAGCGTAACCAGCGGCAAATCTAACCCTTTGGCCAGCATCTGCGTGCCGATCAGCACATCGGCTTTGTGAGCCGAAAAACGGCGCAAAATATCTGCGTGAGCGCCTTTCTTACGCGTGGTTTCCCAGTCCCAGCGCAATGTACGCACCCCAGGGAACAGTTTCTTAATCTCACTCTCCACGCGCTCAGTGCCAGTTCCGTAATGGCGTATCTTCGTCCCGCCGCAATGGGGGCATTTACCGGGCATGGAACGGTGATAGTTACAACGATGGCAAATTAAAGCGTCAGGGCGTCGGGGTGTCCTGGCGTCCTGACGCTTTGACATATCCACATGATAGGTAAGCGGCACATCGCAGCGCGGACATTTGAGCGCCTGGCCGCATTCCCGGCAAAACACATAGGTAGCCGTCCCACGGCGGTTGAGAAATAAAATCGCCTGATGATGCTGTTTCAGCACATGCCGCAGCGCGCCTTGTAATGCGCGGCTAAAAATAGATGTATTTCCACGCTTCAACTCGGCGCGCATATCCACGATGGTCACCGGGGGCAGATCGATGGTTTGGGCATCTTGCTCCAGAGGGCGGTAGCGCGAGCCTGCCCCCCGCACGGCAGGTTGCCAGACACCGACGGCATCTTTATGCGCCAAGATACGTTCGGGAAGGCTGAGCGGCGCCCATTTCCCCTGAGCAGCACGATAGGTGCTGACCACATCGGGGGTAGCCGACCCCATCAAACAGACCGCGCCAACTTGAAAGGCGTACGCCGCCGCCAATTCGCGGGCATGGTACGCCGGGGGCGTATCGCCGCCCTGATAATACGAGTCATCATGACACTCATCCACCACAATCAAACCAACCCGTGCCAGGGGGGCAAACAAAGCGCTGCGCGGGCCAACCACAACATCCAGCTCCCCCGCCCGAACCCGCCGCCAGGTATCGTAACGTTCTCCTGCCGAGAGACGCGAATGCATCAACCCAACCTTGCCGGGAAAACGCGCCAGAAAGCGTCGTACCGTTTGCGGCGTTAGCGCAATTTCCGGAACCAGCACAATCGCTTGACGCCCTTGCTGGAGAATGGCATCCACCGCGCGTAAATAGATTTCGGTCTTGCCGGAGCCGGTGATGCCATACAATAAAAATGGACGAACGGCCTCCCCCGCAGTGGATTGCCTCAAAGCAAGCTCGACCTGATCCCAAACCGTTTGCTGCGCCTGCGTCAACACAGGCGGGTGGGTGGCCACAAATTCGGTGGCCGCCAGCGGGTCGCGCCAGACCTGATGTTCTTCTAGCGCAATCAAGCCTTTTTCGGCCAGATAGCGAATATCGTTGCTGTTGCCACCACTGAGCTGATACAACTCCGCCACCCGTACTGGCACAACAGCCTGGACAAGCTGGCGCAGCATGACCTGACGACGATCAAGGGCTGTGCTGCCGGCGCGGCCCAGGTTGTCCATTTGAGTCTCGATCTGTTCGGGCGGGTAAGCCAGGCGGGCGACACGTTCGGTTTTCGGGCGCACGGATGGCTCTCTGAGGATGGGGGAGGTCGTGATAAAACCGCGTCGCTGTAAGGCCTGTGCGCTGGCTTTCCAACGGCGACGCGGCAGGGCACGATCAAGCTGACGCCCGCGCAAGGGGCCGCGTTCGGCTAAAAGCACGAGAAGTTTTCGTTGCGCGTCGCTCAATGCGGGGCTGCCATCTGCTGTCTGAGCTATTGCCCCCTCTGCCAACTGTCTGCCGCCTTCGGTCAACTGGTAGAGTGTATCGCCAATCTGACTAAGCCCTGGCGGCAGCATCAGACTCAAACAAGCCGCCAGCGGGGTCAGAGAAACTTTTGAGAGATAGCGAGCAAGCTCAATTTGCGCGCCGGTCACAATAGCCTCAGGATCCAAGAGGGATATCACAGCGCGAGTTTCAGGAACAGCAGGGGTATCTACCATCTGCAACACAACCCCCTGCACGGTTTGAGACCCAAAGGGAACAGTTACCAAATGCCCGATGTCAGTTTTTCCTGATAAATCTTCGGGCAAATGGTAATGAAAAACCCCCGAAACCCGGGGGATGTTGACAACAACTTCCACGAACGTGGTCATGATCGTTTAATAAGCACCATCCACCAGCCGTTCTCCAAGATTATCAACTGTCATCTTCGGAGGTTTCCTGCTCATCCCGAAATAGGGCTAATTTTTCAATGCGCATTCCATCCATTGTGATGATCTTCAATTTTCGACCACCTTCAATTTCGATCACATCATCGAGTACCGGCATGCGATTTAGCATCCCCAGGACATATCCGGCTATGGTATCGTAATTGGGGTCGGCTAATTCCAGGTCGAGTTTTTCGTTGACTTCTTCGATTAACGCCAATCCCTCGATAATCACCGTTCCATCAGCTTGAATTTGGATTTCAGGATGGGGCGAATCGAAGGGATCGCTGACTTCTCCAACAATCTCTTCCATAATATCTTCCAGGGTGACCACCCCGGCGGTTCCGCCATATTCATCGAGCACAATGGCAATATGCTGCCGCCGCTTACGAAGTTGCTGAAGCACGCTTCGCAGCGGTAGCGATTCTGGCACAAAAAGGGCTTCGCGCGCTAATGAGCGCGCCTTGCAATCCTGTCGATCAGGGTCCTGCTGTACGCGCAGTAAATCGCGAATGTGAACCACACCAAGAATGGTATCTAAATCGTCTTGATAGACAGGGAATTTACTGAATTTCGAGTCAATCGCGATGGCGATACTTTCTTCAAGCGGGGTATCGGCCTCGAAGGCCACAATTTCGGTGCGGGGGTTCATCACCTGACGGACGAGCATATCGCTGAAATCGAAAATGGCGTGCAACATCTCTCGCGCTTCATCTTCAACGACGCCGCCTTCGGCACTGGCTGCAACAATCATTTTCAATTCTTCCACCGAGTGAAGCAACTCATGCCCGGTGGCCGGTTCGACTCCAACCAGTTTCAGAAGATAGTTGCCGGTGCCATTGAGCGCCCAAATGAAGGGCTTGAAAATCCATTCGGTCCACAAAGTGGGCCGGGCAACCCAAAGCGACGTGCCTTCCGGGTTTTGCAGGGCAATCGATTTAGGAGCCAACTCGCCAACGACCACATGTAAGAAAGTGATCAGGGCGAAGGCCAAACCTGCTGAAATGCTATGAGATACATCGGTTTGCATTTCTCCGGGGAATAGCCGCACCAGCGGTTCTAATAAATGGGATAGCGCGGGTTCGCCAACCCACCCCAAACCCAGGCTGGCTAAGGTAATGCCCAACTGAGTGGCGGCAATAACCTGGTCGGGATTTTGGAGGGCTTTTTGTACCCAACGGGCAGCCTGATTCCCTTGAGCGACCAGTTCGGCAATACGCGTTCGCCGCACACTAACCAGCGCAAATTCTGCGGCAACGAAAAAGCCATTCGCCAATACCAATACAAGAACTGCAAATAATCGTAGCAAGTCATTTCCTAACGTAGTTTCCATAGATCATCTCAAATAATTTCGTTTTTTCACTTCCCAATCAAAGAAGATT
>CAYFMI010000103.1:0-12483 GCA_964344175.1 uncultured Anaerolineales bacterium | reverse complement strand
TAGGCCGCGTTGGAGGCGCAGCCGATTGGGGAAGATAGATAGGTTGGACAACATGTGAAACCTCCTCCAGGTATAAAAGGTTGTGTATCGTCCATATTAAAGAACGTATGTTCTGCTTAAATATAGAACACATGTTCTAATTTGTCAAGCAGCAGTTTCTGCAATTTTCAGGCTTTCTTAAAGTCGCGCCGGGGCAGGTATTTACCGCAAAGAGCGCAGAAGGCGCGGAGTTTGCTATGTTTTTCTCTGCGTTCTTCGCGCCCTCTGCGGTGATATGAGCTTTCAGTTTTGACTTCAGGAAGGCGCAGGTGCAATTTGTGCATGTTGACGTTTTTTTTCTGCTACAATACATCGTAGTGAATGGGGGGCATTACGCCAAACACATGGAAGATCATTGATGATTTTGGAGGAGGTTCGTTCATGTCCGATACGCAAAATGAAGCTGTCTTGTTGAGTGCAGTTCGCACACCTTCGGGGCGATTTCAAGGAAGATTAAGCGGGTTTACAGCAACCGAACTGGGCGCACTTGTAGTCAGGGATGCTGTTCGCCGCGCCAGGCTCTCGGAATTGGCTGACATCGATGAAGTGTTCATGGGCAATGTGGTCTCCGCGGGGTTGGGGCAGAACCCGGCCCGGCAGACCGCTATTTTTGGGGGGCTGCCGGATACGGTGGGAGCAACCACGCTCAACAAGGTTTGCGGTTCCGGATTGAAGGCAGTTATGCTTGCGGCGCAGGCCATTCGCGCTGGGGATGGTCAGCTATTTGTCACCGGCGGCATGGAGAGTATGAGTCGCGCACCCTTCTTCGTAGATGGCCGTACAGGGAATCTGCGCTTTGGGCACGCCCAGTTTACCGATGCATTGCTGCACGACGGTTTGTGGGATCCGTTTGAAAATTGGGGCATGGGCAATGCTGCCGAGTTTATTGCCGAGGAATATGATGTCTCGCGTGAGGCCATGGATGAATTGGCGTATAACAGCCACATGAAAGCTATTGCAGCTATGGATAGTGGGACCTTCCAAAACGAAATCGTACCGGTGGAAATCAAAGGGCGTAAAGGGGTTGTGACGCTTTTCGATACCGATGAAGCCCCGCGCCGCGACACCACCCTAGAGGCGCTGACTAAATTGCGTCCTGCGTTTGTAAAAGATGGCAGAGTCACCGCAGGAAATGCCCCCGGCCTGAATGATGGCGCTGCCGCGGTGGTCGTATCCAGCCGGGCTTATGCAGAGAAGCACCACCTCAAACCGCTGGCGCGCATCATTGGGTATGGACAGGCGGCGGTAGAACCAAAATACCTGTTCTATGCTCCGGCGAAGGCAATCCCCATCGTATTGAAAAAAATTGGCTGGACGTTGGAGGATGTTGATTTAGTTGAGCTAAATGAGGCGTTCGCCGCCCAGGTGCTGGCCGATGGTTATGCTCTGGCCGATCAGGGCTGGGATTGGGATAAGGTCAATGTTAATGGCGGGGCAATTGCCCTGGGCCACCCGATTGGGGCCAGCGGGGCGCGTGTGCTGGTAACATTGATCTATGCCCTGAAGGCGCGTGGCCTTAAACGCGGTTTGGCTTCTTTATGTTTAGGCGGCGCCGAAGCTGTGGCAATGGCAATTGAAGTTGAATAGGGAATAACTCAGCCAGGATTGCCTGCCCTCACCGGGGTGGCAGTCCTCGAACCGTAAGATGGAGGATCATCATGCCCATTGAAATTCGTGAAATGAGTATCTCGGATTATGAGGCGGTATTTGCCTTGTGGAAGAGCAGTGAAGGGTTGGGGTTGAGTGATGCTGATTCGAAAGAGGGCATCAAACGTTTTTTGGAGCGCAACCCAAATTTGAGTTTCATTGCTGTTGAAGATGAAAAGATCGTCGGCGCGGCTTTGTGCGGGCACGATGGCCGCCGGGGATATATTCACCATTTGGCCGTCACCCCGGAGCAGCGCTGTCAGGGAATTGGCCGCTCGTTGGTGGGGCGCTGCATGTATGCCCTGATGCGCATCGGCATTGGCAAGACACACCTGTTTGTTTTTGGCGAAAATCAAGACGCGATTGATTTTTGGGAGCGCGTAGGATATTCGCAGCGGGTTGAATTGGTGATGATGTCACAGCAGACGGCCAAATAATTCAATGGCAAGGTAACTATTGCACAGTTAAGTTGATTTTTAGGTGCGGCGCACTTCTGCGGTTGCGTGAATATCGATGGGACTGCTCAGCAAGTGCATTGCACCTTCTGACAAGGATTATCTTTACAAAACACTATGACCAGCACAGAATCTATATACGATTACGTTATCATCGGTTCCGGCTTCGGGGGCAGTGTTTCGGCCATGCGCCTGGCAGAGAAGGGTTATTCGGTGCTGGTGCTGGAACAAGGCAAGCGTTTTGATGATGCTGACTTTGCAAAAACGAACTGGGCGGTGTGGAAATATCTATGGCTGCCTGCATTACGTTGTTTTGGTGTGCTCCAGATCAGTCTGCTAAAAGGGGTAATGATCTTGCACGGACGCGGCGTAGGCGGGGGCAGCCTGGGCTATGCCAATGTATTGGAAGTGCCGCCCGATGATATGTTTGCCGCTCCATCCTGGCGCAACCTGGCCGATTGGAAACAAGTTTTGCAGCCGCATTTCGAGACCGCCAAAAAGATGCTTGGGGTAACGCGTAATCCCAAACAGTGGAAAGCAGATCAAGTGCTGCAGGCTATTGCCGAGCAACGCGGCATGGGCGATACGTTTCGCGCTACCGATGTCGGGGTGTTCTTTGGCCCCGAAGGCGAAGATGCCCCTGATCCCTATTTCGATGGCGCCGGCCCCACCCGTCGCGGGTGTACCCATTGCGGTGCATGCCTGATCGGTTGTCGTTATAATGCCAAGAATACACTGCCAAAGAACTATTTGTATTTTGCCGAAAAAATGGGCGTTGAGGTACGCGCCGAGAGCAAAGTCCTTGATGTGCGCCCGCTGACAGCCGCCCGCCAACCGCAAACTGCAACCTTCACGCATCCCCGTTATGAAATTCGCTACCGATGTTCAACAGCCTGGTTACCCGCAAAAGAGCAGCACGTGCTGGCGCGCAATGTGATCTTTGCTGCGGGGGTATTGGGGACGTTGCGGCTATTGATGCACTGCCGGGATGTGAGCCGTACTTTGCCGGATATTTCAGCCCGCTTAGGTTACCCGGTGCGCACGAATAGCGAAGCCTTGCTTGGGGGTGTGGGGCGTGATGACAGCGTGAATTACTCTCAGGGAATCGCGATTACCTCAATTTTCAAGGCCGATGAGGTCACCCGCATTGAGCCGGTGCGCTACCCGGAAGGATCTTCTTTGATGCGTTTCTTGGGGGTGCCGCTGGTGGCGGCTCGGGGCGGCATTCTGCGACGGATCTTAACAATGCTGTGGAAAAACCTGCGGCATCCTCTGGATGCGCTGCGCACTCACGTGCTGCCGGGATGGGCGCACAATACAACGATTCTATTGGTCATGCAAACCAAAGATAATCGGATGAGCCTGCGCATGGGCCGTTCGCTCTATACCCTGTTCCGCCGCAATTTAGTCGCCGAACCCGATAAGGAGCATACGATTGCTGCGCGCGTGGAAAGCGGTCACGAAGTCACGGAGGCCTTCGCCGAGAAAATTGGCGGGATCGCGCAAGGCTCGATTGGTGAAAATTTACTGGGTTTGCCGACGACCGCGCATATCTTGGGTGGCTGTCCGTTTGGGGAGGACGATCAAGAAGGGGTCATTGATCTCAACTGCCAGATCCATAATTACCCGGGCTTATATGTTGTAGATGGCTCGATTGTGCCCGCCAACCCCGGGGTTAACCCCAGCCTGACCATTACGGCGCTGGCCGAATACGCCATGAGCCGGGTGAAGGCCAAGAGTAAAGAATAAACGTGAAATGGGGGATACCTATTTCTCCGCACGTTTCATGACCAATAAGGTTTCCCCCTCCTTTTGGAGAATCTCGATAATGCTGGCGAGACGCGAGACACGCTGAAAATACCGCGGCATGTGTTCGTATTGTACGGGGTGGAAGCCAAACTTCTCGTACAATGATCCCAGTGTGGAGCGGCACATCAAGTAGAGCGGCCCCTCCGCAGAGGCAATTAAATGCTCGATGATTCTGCGCGCCAACCCCCGGCCGCGCCAGGCCGGTTCCACAACAATAGATGCCAATTCGTTTGATCCATCCCGGTGGGGCTTGACCTGACCGCAGGCGATCACTTCATCATCCGCATTGGGGATCACCACAAACCGCCGCCAATCCAGCCCGGCGGGGTTGATGTGCGCAGTAAGAGCCAGTTTGTGGATGCGGGCAGTGTCTTTGGGGGCTGCCGGGCGGATGGAGACCGGCATGGTTCAGCGACCCGATTTTAGCGGATCATCTGCGATTGGCTCGATGCCCGCGCCCTTGAGTTGCTGGCGCAGGACGCGGATGACTTTTTTGAGTTCGGCCATGCGCACTTCGCGCCCGGCCATCGCATTGACGATAATTTGAAGTTCCTCGGTGCGGTCGGCTACTTTTTCTTCCATCTCAGTGGCATACGATTGCGTTTCTGCAAATAACTCGGCGTTTTGGATGGTTATTGCGGCCTGGGCGGCAAAAGATGCGGCCAGCTTGGTGTCGAATTGGGTGAAGGAGTGGGTTGCTTTACGGTCGAGGGCGATCATGCCAATGATTTCGCCGCGTGCAATCAGCGGCACACCCATCCACGAGCGGATACCGGCATGGCGGTGGGGTTCGCGCTCGAAATTGGCGTACTTGGATTGGACATCATCTAGAATCATCGTCGTGCGGGTGTTGATCACTTCGCTGTTGGGGTTGTCGTCGGCGTTGAGATTAAAAGAAACCCCAATAAGCTCTTCTAGGTTGGGGAAACCAATGCCGCCAATGATGATGAGCGAGTCGCCTTCTAGCTTTTGCACTGAAGCGCTGTCATAGGGAATGACTTTTTGCAAGGAACTCAGGATGACATCGAAGGCTTCTTGCAATTCGAGTGCAGCGCTGAGCGCAAGGCTGGCATTTTGTAAGGTTTCCATGCGTTGGCGGGCTTGGCGTTCGGCATCCAGGGCGCGGTTTTTTGCAATGGCAAGGGCAATTTGCGCGGCGGCTTGCTCGCCAAATTGTATTTCTTCTTGGGTGAACTGATGCGGTTGGAGAAAGGCGATCAGAGCTGCGCCTAATTTTTCAGTTCCACTGATTAATGGCAAACCGAGAACCGATTTGGAAGGATAGCTGGCGGCAATTTTTTGGTCGACATGCGCTGAATTTAGCACATCGTCAACCGCCAGAGCCGTTCCGGCGCGGAGGGTCGAGGCGGTGAGACTCAACTCTCCTGGTTGAACCTGCGCGGCGCTGTGAATGTAATTGTGGCGGTCATCACCGGTTGCTGCTGTGGGGATGGCGCACTGATTTTCCTCATCCCAAAGCGTGATATAGCAATTGTCGGCGCCGATGATGGCTCCCAAACGGTCGGCGATAGCCTGAAGCATTTCATTGAAATCGGGCATCTTCAGTGCGGTTGCTGTGATCTCGTTGAGCAACTGTAACTGGCTGGAACGGGCTTGTAATTCAGCTGTGCGTTCTGCGACCATTTTTTCCAAATGACGACGGTGTTGTTGCAGTTCTTCTTCGATAAGTTTGCGGTCGGTAATATCCCAATCGATCCCGATCCAGCGAATGGGTGCGTCATTTTCATCTCGCAAGATGCGGCTGCGCCCGTGAATCCAGCGGATTTCACCATCTTTCCGCCGAATGCGGTATTCGTGATCGAGATATTCGCTGCGGCCTTCGAAATGTTCTTGCTGGAGACGACTTCTTTTGGGTTGGTCTTCCGGCAGAACAAAGTGGTGCCATATTATTTTGGCATCGGGGGTGTCATCGTTTTCTGAAAAACCAAGAAGCTGTTTTGCCATCGATGAACGCGATACAATGCCGGGTTGTTCGTCAAACGGCGCGGCAGGGTCGAGTATTTCATCCCAATAGCTGCCGCCTCCGCCGGTGATGGTAAACCGAAGACGCTCTTCGGAGAGCTGGCGTTCTTCAATTTCGATTTCCAATTGGCGGTAGGCCTGTTTTAATTCGTGAATACGATCTTGTTCTACGTTATACGCGTGGAGTAAGTAAATGGTATGGAGAATTGCCCAGGTCATCATAAATGACCAGGTTGGGGCTATGAAACGATATTCAAGATCGGGCTTGAAGAGCGGTAATACAAGGATGCTGGAAAATGCCAGGATCGCAATGAAGAATGTGGCGCGGTGGGTATAGATCATGCTGGTGACTAAGAAGGGCAGGATCATCCAGATCATGGTGATGGCTACAATCCCGCTGTCAAATCTTGGCATGCTAACAATTACCCAGATGCTCATACAGTAGAAACTGGCTGTCATCAGGTAGGCCGCCGGCAAGAAATGCTTGCTGCGGCTAATAAAATAGGTGATGCCCAGCATGGTCAAGATGAAATAAAAGGGCATAAGCGGCATTTTTTCACTGAGGCCAAAACCAAATGCCGGCAACAATAATGAAAAAAAGCAGCCGAGGATTAATTGAGACAGCAGCCGGGCGCGGCGGCGATCCGAGGGGGGCTCAATTCCGGCGGCGGGTTTGAATAGTATCTCCCCAAGATGATTCATTCGTTGACCAATATTCATATATTGTCCTGCATTACTGTGTGTCTAACTGCGGCGAATTGATTTTTAGTGTTGTTCAAAATCAGAAGGAAATTCCTGCGTTTGAGTGACGCATCAATTTGGGGACTTTATTGTACTCGACATTCCGTGTAACCATTTGATACGTTTAGGGTTTACGTAGATCGTTAAAAATTTACCGAAAATAGGGTGTCTGGGGTGCAAAGCACCCCAGACACCCTATTTTCGGGCTTTCCTCTCGCAAATGCAAAACTGCTAACGTTATGGTTGTGGATCAAAATCGGTTTTCAGCGGATCGTCTGCTGATGGTCGTATCCCGGAGTCGAGGAGTTGTTGACGAAGTTGTTGAATGACCTTTTTAAGTTCGGCCATACGATTCTCGCGCCCGGCCATGGCGTTGACCAGCACCTGGAGTTCTTCGGTGCGATCGCGCACGCGCGTCTCTAATACTGCGGCGTGACTTTGAAGTTCATCATAAAGGCGCGCGTTTTCAACAGCAATAGCAGCCTGATTGGCAAAGGATGATAGTAAATTCAGGTCATTCGAGGTGAATTTGCGGGTTTCGGTGTTGTGCAAAATATGGATCACGCCGATGACCTGGTTTTGCCAGCGCATCGGGACGCTGATAATCGCGCTGAAGGGTTGTTCTTCTTCATAAACTTGGGCGCGATGTCCCCAGGTGCGGTAGTCGTCGATGACGAGCGGCTCTTCGGTTACAGCGACGACGCCAGCCGCTCCCTCGCCAAAGTTTAATACAGTCCCGGTGTAATCCTGGTGTGTGTTATAGCTGACGGTACAACGAACTTGCTTTTTCTCTGCATCGGATAAATAGAGACCGCCGCCGGTGCCATCCAGCAAAGTGGTTGCGCGTTTTACAATCGTCTCTAACAATTGTGAGAGGGAGTGCGGGGCTATGATGTCTAATGTCGTCTGGTATAGGGCCGCCATTTCTTCCGCGCGCTTGTGCAGAGATCGCTCGGCTTTGACTTGTTCGGTGATATCGCGTAATGCTGTAACCCGCACCTGGCGGCCTTGGTAGGGCATCATGCGGGCGCGAATCTCGCACGGGAAAGTGCTGCCATCTTTGCGCAGGGCTGTTACCTGATAGGGACTTTCGAACCCGGCCAGCATATGTTCTAAAACAAGGTCGCGGTCTTCGGGTATGATCCACTCTGTGCCTATTTTGCCGATGGCTTCTTCTAGTGTGTAGCCAAACATTTTTTCGGCGGCCAGGTTTTGCTCCAGGCAAACTCCCTTTTCGGACAAGAAAATTGCTTCGAAGGTGGCTTCGGTAAGCCCGCGTAGGCGCTCTTCGCTCTCTCTCAAGGCTTGCTCTTGCTCGATGCGTGAGGTGATATCGCGCACGATCCCTAACACAAGGCGTTCGTTCTGTAGGCGAATGCTCGATCCGCTCACTTCAGCATAGAACTGAGAGCCATCTTTGCGTTGTAACGCAATTGTGCGCGTGCCTTGCCCCCCGCGGGCCACTTTCGGAAACAATTCGAGGTCAATGTTTTCAGGCACCAAATCCCTGACGTTCATCTTTAATAACTTTTTTTCAGAGTAGCCCATTAGCACACAAAAGGCGTTATTAACGATTATGTAGTTGCCATCCAGGTCGGTAACGCTGATGCCCTCAATGGACTGCTCCAATAAAGACTGAAAGAGTTGTTTACTGTTCTCGATTTCTTGTTCGGCTAATTTCCTTTGGGTGACATCCAGGTGGGTGCCGGCCATGCGCACGGGATTACCGTTTTCATCCCACTCGAATACTTTGCCGCGGTCGAGTACCCAGACCCAATGTCCGCTTTTATGTTTCATACGATATTCGCATTGGTAGTACTCAAACTCGCCAGCGAAATGCTCTTCCAGGACTTCATTGGCGGTATCAATATCATCAGGATGAACGAGGCGTTCCCAAGTAACTAATTTTGTAGGGGTTAACTCTGCGATGGTGTAACCAATAATCTCTGCCCAGCGTTCGTCGTATATGGTTTCGTTGGAGGGAATGTGCCAATCCCACAAACCGACATTTGTGCCGCGCACGGCCAGTTCGAAACGTTCGCGGCTGGTTTCTAGATCTTGAGTGCGGGTGCGCACCTGTTGCCGCAAAACGAAGGTGATGATTAAAAACAGCGCGGTTATGCTCAGGCCGCCTGCCGCGACCCACATTGCCCAAGATGGCAATGTCCACGGTTGTGGTCCGGCGCCAAACCAGGTTTCAAGGGCCTGGAAGTAAAATGAGTTCGAATCGGCTTTTGCGGCGTGGAGTTGCCCATCAATAGTTGCCAGTAACTCGGTATGCTGCCCTTTGGTCGCTGCGAAGCGTACTTCAATGGGATTGAAAATGATGGGCGATTGGTAAATGCTGGATTTTTCGCCATGCTGCATGGCAAAGAAGTGGTTTACCACTCCCGCATCCACGTTTTCCGTTTCGATCCATTCGAAAATGGTGCTGTAATCTGTGGCTTCAATGATGATTGAATGCACATCGAAACTGTCCAGCATTTTTAAGATGGCGTCGGTGTGAATATCTCCCGGCAGCACCGCCAGCCGTTTCCCATCCAAGTCAAGGATTGATTCGATATGCGAATCATGCAAGGTAAAAACTTGTCCCCAATTGTTGAGTACAGTTTCCTGGCTGAAGTCAAAGCGTTGGCTGCGTTCTTCAGAGTAGGCAATTGCCCCCATCAAATCTACATCCCCATCCTCCAGCATTTCCAGGCAGAACAACCACTCACAGGGAATATAGGTCAGTTCCCATCCCTGGTCGGCGGCGATGGCTTCGATTAGATCAATTACAAACCCTTGCGCCTCCCCCTCGGGGCTGATCTCCATGAGAGGGGGGTTGTCATACACACCGAAACGTACCGCAGGAGCGGTCTGTGCCTGGGCGAAAGTGGTCTGCGTTAGGATGAGCCACAGAATTGTGGGAACAAATAATTTGAGTTTCATGCTTTTTAGCTGATTCCCAACAAATTCAGCCCGGGAGAGGATGGGTACGAATATTGTATAGAGTGCTTTTAGGGTTGCGGTTCAAGGGTGGAAGTGAATTTTAATTCTCCTAAATCGGTCGTCTCTCCGGCAACGACAAAGGCTGGAGATTCAAATCCAGAGCCTTGATAGGCAACGGCGATGGATTGCACACCGGAGGAGACATCTTCGATATGGAATGTGCCATCAGCTTGGGCTTGCCCGCGCACTTTGCTGCCCAGAATATAGATTTGCGCGGCCACCGGCTGCCCGTTTTCATCAACGACCGTTCCTGTGACCGCTCCGGTGCCTGCAATAACAGCGGCGGTATCTGTTTGCAGGAAATTGTAAAGCCCCAAAGCCAGCGCGATGAGGGCCAGAGCCGCGATGATTCCCCGGCGCCATTTGCGGTGCGCTTTTTGATCGGGGAGTTTTTTGGGCATGCCGTCTTTAAATGTTTCCAGAGATGGTGATCTTTCGAGTGACATGAGAACTTCCTTTAGGGGGTTGTAACGGTGATGTCATCAAATGTCGCCTGGGTGTTATCCCAGGTGCGTATTCCAATTGTACCCTCGGTGTAGGTGCTATCGCTGGCGCTGAGGACTTCTTCGCCATCGACATAAGCCGTAAAGGTATCGCCAACGACAGAAATCTGCACTTGATGATCTTCGCCGTGCCAGTCATAACCGGGAACCTTTACCCGTGCAAACGGTGAAAGTTCATGACCATCGACCCATTTGCGGAAGAGAAATGAGCCGCCGTCGTAGCCAGGGTCATACTGGAAAATATAGCCTTCAGGGCGATCTGGATTTTGTGCCCGAAACCACACACCATACCCATTTCCTTGAGCCAGGTTGGCCGTATTAATGTTGATAAGGTAGTCTTCGCCACTGAAGTTCTTGGCGAAAATAGCGCTGTGCCGTTTACCAAATAAGGCATCATCTGAGATTTCCCACTGTCCCCAGGGAATATACCAATCTGAAAGATCAGTGAAGTCTTCAGAGAAGAGTACCCTTTCTCCACTGCAACGGCTGGAGTCGCTCCCCAGACTGGTTGCTGCCTGGCAATAAACTTCTTGCAGACTTGTGCCGGTAGCCGTAAGCGATAGGATGGTGACAGTAGCCACCAACACCAGGATGAGTCCAACCTCGACGAATCCCTGACCGCGTTCATTTACGTGCATATGTGCAAACATAGGGTGTCTCCCTAGAGATCGAAACAATTAGGATGTACGCAGTTCGATGACAGATTATCCGAAATTGGAAATCAATGTAGCTATGTTAATCGGGTAAAGACATTCTAAGGATAACATATTCATTCTGCCTCATCAATTTGATATGATGTCGATCTGGCAATTGTTAGCGAATTGAAAAGTAACCCCTATGCTAAGATGGGAGACCAACCCATGCTATAATTTTTCTCGGTGGGGCGAGGCGTTTTTTGTGTGAACGCCCCAATTAACAAATTGTTTTTTACAATCGTTTTGGCCGATTCGCCTAAAATTTCAATACGCGTATGGAGGATTCTACAATGTCAACTGCTGGCCCAAATTTTAAGCTCTCAGAAGAACACGAGATGATCCGTATGGCGGCACGTGATTTTGCCCAAAAAGAAATCGCGCCCATCGCTGCCGAGTTCGACGAGAGTGGTGATTTTCCTTTGGAAACGATCAAGAAGATGGGGGAAATGGGTTTTATGGGGATTGAAATCCCCGAGGAATTGGGCGGGGCCGGAATGGACACCCTGGCCTATGTGCTGGCGCTCGAAGAAATTTGCAAAGTAGACGCCTCACACGGCACAATCATGTCGGTGAATAATTCGCTTTTCAACTACGGTATCCAAAAATTTGGCTCCCCTGAGCAGCAACAGGAATTTTTGCTGCCGGTGGCCTCCGGGGAAAAGATTGGGGCCTATTCGTTGACAGAGCCGATGTCTGGCTCTGACGCGGCTACTATGCGCAGCCGGGCCGTGCGCGATGGAGATGACTACATCATCAATGGACGTAAATCTTGGGTGACCAGCGGGCCGGTGGCCGATTTTTTAGTGCTGTTCACCATGACCGACCCCGATAAGGGCCACCGCGGCATTACGGCTTTTCTGATTGACGCGAGTTTGCCAGGTTACTCGCGCGGCAAGAAAGAACCAAAACTAGGTATTCGCGCTTCGGCAACCAGCGAAATTCTTTTTGAAGATTATCGCTGCCCGGCTGCGCACCGCCTGGGCGAGGAGGGCCAGGGTTTCAAGATTGCGATGACCGTCTTGGATGCCGGGCGCATTGGGATTGCCTCACAAGCTCTGGGCATCGCCGAGGCCTCCTACGAGGCCAGCCTCGAATATGTGCGCGAGCGTGAAGCCTTTGGGCAGAAAATCGGCCAATTTCAAGGGATCGCCTTCAAGCTGGCCGATATGAAAACACGCATCGAGGCGGCGCGTCTTTTGGTTTATCAGGCAGCAATGGCGAAAGAGAACAGCAAGAAAACCGGGGGGCGTTATACCCTCGAAGCGGCCATGGCAAAACTCTTTGCTGCTGAGACGGCTATGTTTTGCGCCCATGCCGCGGTGCAAATTCATGGCGGGATGGGATATTCCAAAGAATATCCGGTTGAGCGCTATTTTCGCGATGCCAAGATCACCGAGATTTATGAAGGCACCAGTGAAATTCAACGGTTGGTTATCTCGCGCTTAGAGACCGGCCTGCGGTAAGAAGAGACGAAACTGGGTTTATGTTAAGAGTCTGTGGTTGAGATATAAAAACCATCCGAAGTAAGGGCGTGTGGGGGCATTCGCGCACCTTTTCTTCGGGGTCTTTGTTCAACGAACTGCGCAAGCCCTATTGGAATAAACGGAGTTTCTTTTATGT
>CAYFMI010000102.1:0-12655 GCA_964344175.1 uncultured Anaerolineales bacterium | reverse complement strand
ATTGAACAATACAAAATCCGTGAACTGTGTCTCAATCACCCGCCCCTCAATGTCGAAGCGTTCTTCGCCCAAACCCAGGCGAGTAGATAGCGGAACAACGTGAGAAAAGGTAGCTACACCACTGTAACCGCCGCGTTCAGCCGGATTCCATACGGCATCTACCTCATCGAATAAGGCTAACTGGCTTGAGCTGAGTTGATCGGGACGTGCCCGCACTTCTTGCAAGCAAAGCACATCTGGTTTTTCAGCTAGCCACCATTTGGCAGCATCTTTTTTTAATGCCGCCCGCAATCCATTGACATTCCAGGATGTAATTCGCAATTGTGATCTCCTTCGCCGACGGATCTAATTGTACCGCAGACAGCAGGCTGCGGACGACAGATCACGCCCCGCCACGTTTTTATTGGCCGTATACCGTCGTCGATCTTATTCCATTAAAACATGGTATAACTAATCCAAGCGACCAACCAAACCTAATGCTCTATCAAACTACCTCCATGCCCCACTTCGAATTCCACATTTCACAACAGGCACGCCAACGCTACCAATTCGACCAGGCGCTCTTCAGCTTGAGCGGCAATGTTATCTTCGCCGATTTCCACGCCGCGCGGCTGTTTGCCGACAAGATGAACGCGCAGCGCAATCTGGAAGATTCCCCTGACCAAGTTGTAAAAGCCGGGCAGATCCATGCCATGGGGTTAATTGATGAAATCTTGCATTTGATGGCGCGGCAATATCGTTTGCAGTTCAATCCCCTGGCGCTCGAAAAAGCCCTTACCTGGCTCGAAGAAAAATTAGGGGGCGCTTCGGTAAATGAAGCCCTGCTGCGTTTCGTAGAAGAATTCCCCCCTATAACCGTTCACCGCGGTGAGATTTCTCCTCAGGGTTATTTACAAGGCCGCAGTGATGGAATGCTCAACCGCCAGACCACCCTTGAAGAAATACTCTTACTCTGGCTGGCAAACACCAACCCCGCCTTCGCCCCCTACCTAGAACTCTTTGACGATCGATCTCTGACAGAAGAAACCCACTACTCTCAGATCATCCAAGAGCTAGGCGCTTTCTTCGAGACACAGCCCCGCTTTGGGCCGCAGAATCAAACCCTCATCGAAGTCCTGCGCGCGCCCGCTCTGGCTTCTCCCGATTCACTCGAAGGGCAGTTAGATTTCATTCGCACTCGCTGGGACACTTTCTTGGGTGAATACATCCAACGCCTGCTAAAAAGTCTCGATTTCATAAAAGAAGAAGAGAAACCCGTATTCTTCGGCCCTGGCCCGGCATTGGCCCCGCAATATCCTCCCCCCGGCGTTTTATATGATCTATTCGAGGAAGAACGCTTCAGCCCCGATAGCGATTGGATGCCACGCCTGGTGCTGATCGCAAAAAATGCCTATGTCTGGCTCGATCAGCTTTCGAAAGCTCACCTAAAAGAAATCCGGCGGCTAGACCAGGTTCCCGATGAAGAACTCGACACGCTGGCCCGCTGGGGCATTAGCGGCCTGTGGCTGATCGGTTTATGGGAGCGCAGCCCCGCCTCGCAGCGCATCAAGCAGCTTTGTGGGAATCCTGACGCGGTTTCTTCGGCATACTCACTCTACGATTACATCATCGCTGATGACCTGGGCGGTGAAGAGGCCTATCTCAATTTGCGCCAGCGTGCCTGGCAGCGCGGCATCCACCTGGCAGCCGATATGGTTCCAAATCATGTTGGCATCTATTCCAAGTGGGTTGTTGAACACCCCGAATGGTTCGTCTCGCTCGAACATTCCCCTTTTCCTACCTATACCTTCAACGGCGAAAATCTCTCCCACGACCCGCGGGTTGGCATCTACCTTGAAGACCATTATTACGAAAAAAGCGACGCCGCCGTCGTCTTTAAACGAAGCGACCATTGGACAGGCGATGCCCGCTATATTTATCACGGCAACGACGGCACCGCCATGCCCTGGAACGATACCGCCCAACTAGATTATCTCAACCCCGAAGTGCGCGAGGCCGCCATTCAGACCATTTTGCATGTCGCCCGCAAATTCCCCATCATCCGTTTCGATGCCGCCATGACCCTGACGAAGAAGCATTTCCAACGCCTGTGGTTTCCAGAGCCGGGCAGCGGCGGCGATATTCCCTCGCGCACCGAGTTCGGCATCACTCGCGCCCAATTTGATGCCGCTATGCCCGCCGAGTTTTGGCGTGAAGTGGTCGATCGGGTGGCTCAGGAAATCCCCGATACCCTCTTGCTGGCCGAAGCCTTCTGGATGATGGAGGGCTATTTTGTGCGCACCCTGGGCATGCACCGGGTATATAACAGCGCCTTCATGCACATGCTGCGCGATGAGAACAACGCCGAATACCGTAAGCTGATTAAAAACACACTCGAATTCGATCCTCAAATTCTCAAACGCTATGTCAATTTCATGAATAACCCCGACGAAGATACCGCCATTGCCCAATTCGGCCATGATGACAAATATTTCGGCATCTGCATCATGATGGCAACCTTGCCGGGTTTACCCATGTTCGGCCACGGCCAGATTGAGGGTTTCCATGAAAAATATGGCATGGAATACCGGCGGGCATATTGGGACGAATACCCTGATACCCATTTGGTCGCCCGGCACGAGCGTCAGGTATTCCCATTGCTGCACCGCCGCGCCCAATTCGCCGAGGTCGACAACTTCTACCTATTCGATTTCTACACCCCGCAGGGGCGGGTGGACGAGAATGTCTTCGCCTATTCCAACCATATTCAGGGGCAGTGCTCCCTGGTGGTGTATCATAACCGCTGGGCCGATGCACGCGGCTGGGTCAAGACCTCTGCCGCTTATCTCGACAAGGCCAGTGAGCAATTACGCCAGACGCATCTCGCAGCAGCGCTGGGCCTGGATGAGCAGCCGGATCGATTCACAATATTCCGCGAACATATCAGCGGCCTGGAATATATCCGTGCCAACACCGAGTTACATGAACGAGGTTTGTATGTCGAATTAGGGGCTTATAAATACCAGGTCTTCCTCGACTTCCGCCAGGTCACCGACAATGAATGGAATCAATACCGCCAATTGTCCAAATACCTTGATGGGCGTGGGGTGCCAAATATCGAAGAAACTTTAAAAGAAATTCTCCTCCAGCCGCTGCTCTATCCCTTCCGGGCATTGGTCAACCCTGAATCGTTCACCCATTTATTAGACATCTATTCCCAGGCTGAAGCATCGAAACGTTCGCATCAAAGAACTTTGCTGACCGATACCCGGCAAAAATTAGCCCACTTCTTCAACGAAATCGAACGTATGACGGAGATCGGAAGCGCGCCGGATGCCTTCATAGAAATCATCCTTCAGCGATTAGCCGCCTTTTTCGATTTACCAGCGATTGCCGCAAGCGCTTCGGACTCGCTTGCAGCTTGGCTCTTGCCCGAGGAAGAGGATCTTGCCTTTTGGGGCGTACTGCTAGCCTGGCTCTTCACCCATCCCCTGGGATCCGCCGTCGGCGCAACAGCAGAAGAAACACCCGCACACAGCCGCACCTTACTCGATGATTGGCTGCTGGCAAAAATACTCGAACAAACCCTGGCAGGGCTTGGCCTGAAGGCAGAACCCAGCCAAGAAGGCGCGCTCGCGCTCAAGGTACTGGTTCAACACCAGGCCTGGTCTGACGATCCCGGTAAACCCGCATCACTCCTGAAAGCCTGGTTCAACAACGACGACATCCAACGCCTGTTACGCATCAACGATCACCGCGGGACGCGCTGGTTCCACAAAGAATCCTTCGAGAAATTCCTGCGTTGGATGCTGATTGTGGCGCTGCTTGAAATTTACACCCGCCCAAAACTCACTCAAGCTCAAAAAGCGCAGGCAGCCGCTCCTTCAATTGCCCGCATCGAAAATTTTATGCGGGCTGCTGCCCAATCAGATTTTCAGGTGGAGAAATTACTTCAGGAAAGCGGCTCCCAATAGATTCTGCTTTCCTCAAAATTTGGTTATGCCTTCCCTAGCCGACAAACTCAAATCCCTGGGCGTCGAACTGGGTGTCAACCACCTTCCCCCGCGTCCCACTGAGAATGCAGACTACCCCATCGAGCGCGTGCTATCCGGAACCTGGCAAGCCACGCATCAAGGGGAAACCTTCGTGGTCGAGGCCCGCTATCCGGCTTCCTTTAAGCAGGGGAACATCCCCCTGCGTGGCGATGCATCTCTGGAAATCGTGGCAGCCTGGGCAAAAACGCCCTATCTGGCACAACTCAATCTCGAACAGTTTATCTTCATCGACACCGAGACCACCGGGCTGGTCGGCGGCACGGGAACCTATACTTTTCTAATTGGCGCAGGGCGCTTCGAGGGGGATGAATTCCGCCTGGCGCAGTTTTTCTTGCGTGACCCCGCCGAAGAAACCGCCCAGTTGGCCGCCTTCGAAGCGTTCGTGGCCCCCTGTGAAGCGATTGTCAGCTTCAACGGCAAATCGTTTGATATGCCCTTGCTCAACAATCGTTTTATTATCAATGGTTGGCCGCCCCCTCTCACCGAGGCCGGGCATCTCGACTTACTGCATCTGGCGCGGCGGTTGTGGCGGGAGCGCCTCCCAAGCAGAACGTTGGGTGATCTGGAAGCCAAAATTTTGGGGGCGCGGCGCTCTGAGCAAGATGTCCCCGGCTGGATGGTCGCCGATCTCTATTATGATTATTTACACACCGGCGATGCCCGCCCGCTGCGGGGGGTGTTCTACCACAACGAAATGGATGTTGTTTCGATGGCCTCGCTGCTCAATCACATGAGCAGCCTGCTGGCCGATCCCCTGGGCAGTACAGTTGAGTACGGCCTGGATCTGATCGCTATCGGCAAGTTATATGCCGACCTGGGGCAACGAGAACAGGCTGCCGAAATCTACCGTCATGGGCTGCAATGCGATGATGTGCACCAAAAAGCCTACTGGAAGGCGTTAGAACAACTCTCGTTTTTATACAAAAAACAATCGCAATACCCTGCAGCCCTGGCCCTCTGGGAAGAGGCAGCAGAGGCCGAAAAAATTTACGCCCATGTCGAGTTAGCAAAATATTACGAACACCAACGCCGTCAATTCAGCATCGCCCTACAATGGACTCAAGCAGCTCTCAATATTGTTACAGCACCAACGTATCCTGCCTATGCTCAAGCCCAATGGCTGCCCGGGCTGGAACACCGACAATCAAGGCTAGAAAGGAAACAGTTGAAGATTGAAAGTTGAAGGCGCTCCCGTCTTCGTTTGAAACCTTTACCAAGAATTGCAACTCCTCAACAAGATGAAAAAACAACATCCCCTCAAAAACCCCCATCTCCCTGGCGACTCGTTTTTCTGGGAAGCCGGGCCTACCGGCATCTTACTGATGCACGGCTTCACCGCCACAACCGCCGAAGTACGCCCACTGGCCGAACGCCTGCACGCCAAAGGGTACACGATCTCAGGCCCATTGCTGCCCGGGCATGGCACAACGCCCAAAGACGCCAACCGTTTCACCTGGAAAGACTGGCTCAACACCGCAGAGCAAGCTTATCAGGAACTCAGCGCCCGCTGTGAGCGCGTCTATGTCGGGGGCGAATCCACCGGTGGCTTGTTGGGCCTCTATCTCGCCAGCCAACACCCAGAAATCTGCGGAATACTGACCTATGCGCCCGCGCTCAAGTTGAGGCTGGGCCTTTGGAATGGATTACTCATCTACCTGGCTGCTCCATTTATCGCCTCGGTTTCAAAAGGTCTGAGTGAAGATGGCGATGACATACCCTGGCAAGGGTATTGGGATTTACCCCTGCGCGCCATGATCCAATTACTGCGCTTCCAGGGTCAGGTGCGGCGCAGATTAGCCGCCATCCGCCGCCCATTACTGATCGTCCAGGGCCGCCTGGATACACGCGTGCCCGATGATGTCCCACCAATCATCGCCCAAAATGTGCGCTCGATGGTCAAGGAAATTCACTGGATGGAAAAATCGTCTCATGTAGTTATTCTGGACTGCGAGTTGGATCAGGTCGCTGAGATCACATTAAAGTTCTTGGGAAAGATTGTGTGCTAGCAAGCAAATCCTGGCTAAGACCCTATTCTGATGAGGAACATTATGCACCAACCCATTCAAACCTACCTCCAAGAAAACCTGCCCCGTTACCTCGACCTGCTGCGTCGCATGGTAGAGATCAACAGTTTTACTGGCAACCCCGCCGGAGTCAATGCCCTGGCTGATCTCACTGCCAAGAGTTTTGCGCCTTTGGGATTCACCGCCCAGCGTATTCAGGCGCGCAACCCAAATTACGGCGAACATCTCATTTTAACGCGTCCGGGAGCATCTCATCAAACTGTGGGGATGATCTCACATCTGGATACGGTCTTCCCCCCTGAGGAGGAAGCCGCCAACGATTTCCACTGGCGCGAGTCTGGCGACCGTCTCTATGGCCCTGGAACCAACGACATCAAGGGCGGCACGGTCTTGATGCTGATGACTCTCGAGGCCCTGCATAAATTTGCCCCGCAAACCTTCGAGACGGTTACCTGGACATTGTTGTTCAACGCTGCCGAAGAACGTCTCTCTGACGATTTTGGCGATTTGTGTTTAACACATTTAGGCGGCCAGGCGCTGGCGGCGCTGGTCTTCGAGGCCGGGGTGCGCACCGATAGCGGCTTTCAACTGGTAACTGCCCGTAAAGGCCGCGCCACCTATAAAGTTCGCGCCGAAGGAAAAGCCGCCCACGCCGGATCCAGTCATCCCGAAGGGGCCAATGCCATCGTCCAGATGGCGCACACCGTGCAGCAAATTGCCGCCCTGACCAATTATGCCCAAGATCTAACCTTCAATGTAGGCACCATCTCCGGGGGTACGGTCGTCAACCGGGTTCCACACCAGGCCCGGGCAACGGTCGAGATGCGCGCCTACTCAACAGAGACCTTCAACCACGGGGTGCAGAACATACTCGCGCTGCAAGATCAGGCTCAAGTATCCAATGCCAACAGAACTTACCATTGTACAGTGAATATTGAACTCAGCGAACAGACCACGCCCTGGCCTGAAAACCCCGGATCTGAGAAATTGCTGGCGATCTGGCAAGCTGCTGGGGAGGCTTTAGACATCACCGTGCAACGGGAAGCGCGCGGCGGGCTGAGCGACGGCAATACCTTATGGGATAAACTCCCCACCATTGACGGACTGGGGCCTTACGGCGCGCACTCGCACTGCTCTGAACGCAGCCCTGATGGAAGCAAAGACCAGGAGTTTGCCAATAAGTCGTCGTTTGTGCCAAAGGCGTTGCTTAACTGTCTAGCAATTATAAAATTGATTCAAGAGAAACGTCAGACGTCCTGACATCTAGACGCCCGACGACAAGAAGGAGATGTCATGTCCCAATTTATCGCCGCCATTGACCAGGGCACCACCAGCACCCGCTGCATGCTCTTCAATCATTCTGGGGAGGTCGTCAGTGTGGCCCAAAAAGAACACCGTCAGATTTACCCGCAACCCGGCTGGGTGGAGCACGACCCGCTCGAAATCTGGCAGCGCACGCAGGAAGTTGTTAAGGAAGCCGTCCGCGGTCGGTCGTCCACGATCAAAGCCGTCGGAATTACCAATCAGCGCGAGACTGCCGTCGTCTGGAACCGCCATACAGGGAAGCCCTACTACAACGCCATCGTCTGGCAGGATACGCGTACAAAAGAAATCTGCGATCAACTGGCCACCGACGCTTCGACCTCGCTCAACACGAGTAGCGGGCAAGACCGTTTCCGGGCAAAAACCGGCCTTCCACTTGCCACCTATTTCTCCGGGCCAAAAATCAAATGGCTGCTGGACAACGTGGACGGCCTGCGCGCTGCCGCCGAAGCCGGGGATGCTATCTTCGGCAATATGGATAGCTGGCTCATCTGGAACCTGACCGGTTCCCATGTCACCGATGTGAGTAATGCCAGCCGCACCTTATTAATGGATTTGGAAACGCTGGACTGGGATGATGATATCTTAAAGATACTCGACATCCCGCGCGCCATGCTGCCCAAAATTGTGCCTTCCAGCGACCCTGCCACCTGGGGTGATACGGCGCCCGATGGCCCCTTCGGGGCGGCTATCCCCGTGTGCGGCGACCTGGGCGACCAACAAGCCGCCCTGGTCGGGCAGACTTGTTTCAACCCCGGTGAAGCCAAAAACACCTACGGCACAGGCTGCTTCATGTTGCTCAACACCGGCACAGAACTCATCCCCTCCGAAAGCGGCCTGCTGACCACGCTGGGCTACCAATTTGGTAATCAAGCGGCGGTCTACGCCCTGGAAGGCTCCATCGCCATTACCGGCGCGTTGGTACAATGGCTGCGCGATAATCTGGGCATTATCCAATCGGCGCCCGATGTAGAAACACTGGCCGAAAGTGTTGAAGACAACGGCGGTATTTATTTTGTGCCTGCCTTCTCCGGGCTGTTCGCTCCCTATTGGCGCTCAGATGCTCGCGGCGCCATCGTCGGCATGACGCGCTACGTCAACAAGGGGCACATTGCCCGCGCCACACTCGAAGCCAGCGCCTATCAGACCCGTGAAGTGCTGGATGCTATGCAGGCTGACTCCGGAGTAAGGCTACAAGCCCTCAAAGTGGATGGCGGGATGGTCGCCAACGAACTCCTGATGCAATTCCAGGCCGATATTCTCGGCGTACCGGTGGTGCGCCCGGTGGTTGCCGAGACCACCGCCCTGGGCGCAGCCTATGCCGCCGGGTTGGCGGTGGGTTTCTGGGAAAACCTCAATGACCTGCGCGCCAATTGGCAGATCCATCAAACCTGGCAACCAAAAATGGCTATTGAGAAAAGTTCAGCCCTGTATGCGGGGTGGAAGAAGGCCGTTACGCGCACGTTTGATTGGGTAGAATGACGGCAGACCGCCGTTTGCGGTCACTCACCATCTTCCCGATAATGACTCCCCCGGCTGACTGGATTCATACGAGCAGCGCGCGCCACGATCAACGCCGCCTGAGCGCTGTTGCGCAAACCAATCAGCCCGTCAGTCAGGCGCGATTTGCGGTAAAAATCTTCGATCTCTAACCAAAGGTGGCGCAGTTCTCGCAGGGCGCGGCTGAGGCGGTAATCACTCCGCACCAAACCGACGTAATGCCACATCAGGTTGCGGATGGTCTGCATATCCCCTTGTATCAGGGTAGGGTCGGTATCGTAAACCAGATTTGAATCATCCCAGGGGGGGACATCACTTTCAGGCACCAGTTTATCTTGAAGGCGTTCTTGAATATGGCGGGCGGCCCGGTCGCCCCACACCAGGCCTTCCAATAGAGATGTGCTGGCCAGGCGGTTCGCGCCATGCACGCCCGTGCAGGATACTTCTCCCACAGCGTACAACCCCTGAATGGTACTCTCGCCCCAGGTATTCACCAACACGCCGCCGCAAAAATAATGCGCTGCCGGGACCACCGGGATCGGGCGTTCGGTGATGTCAATTTCCATTTCCAAGCAACGCGCATAAATCTGCGGGAAACGCGCTTTAATCGCTGCGGGCTTCATGTGTGAGGCAATATCCAGCAGCATGTAGTGATAATCGTTTTCGAGCATCTCCCAGTAGATCGCCCGCGCTACTACATCGCGCGGCGCCAGATCTTTCCACTGGGGGTCGTAGCGCTGCATGAACGGCTCCCCACCGGGAGTGAGTAAGATACCCCCCTCCCCGCGCACCGCTTCACTGATCAAGAACTTCGTCGCCCCCGGCATATGCAACGCGGTGGGGTGGAATTGGATATATTCAGCGTTGACCACCCGCGCCCCGGCGCGGTAAGCCATTGCCAGGCCATCGCCGCGCGATCCGGTGGGGTTGCTGGTATTCAAAAAGATTTGCCCCAACCCGCCAGTTGCCAGGATGGTCTGCCGGGCAAGCATTGGCCTGACCAGGCGGGTCTGGTGATCGAAGACATAGGCCCCATGACAAGTCGGAGAATGATAGACCGCCAAAGGGTCGCGAGCATGGTGCGGGAAAGTGAGCAGATCTACCGCCGTTTGACCGGTGAGCAGCTGAATGTTGGGCTGTTCGGCAAGTTTTACCAACAAAGCGCGCATCATCGCCTTGCCGGTGAGATCGCCAACATGTAAAATCCGCCGCTCAGAATGCGCCGCTTCGAGGCCGTAAATCAATTCGCCAGAAGCGCCGCGATCAAAATCGACGCCAACTTGCTCCATCAATACCTCGCGCAACAACGCCGGGCCTTCTTCGGCCAGCACCTTCACCGCCGGTGGAAAGCAAATGCCATCACCGGCGCGCAGCACATCTTCCGCCAGCAACCCCGGTGAATCCTTCAATCCGCGCCCAACTATGCCCCCCTGGGCATACTTTGAGTTCGACTCGATGGCGTCGTCGGCACGTGTGATGACGATAATTTGGCGTTGGCGGTCCGTAGAGAGACGCAAAGCCGCCGTCGCTCCTGCAATTCCGCTACCTATGATAAGGGTGTCGGTTTGGAGGGGGTAGGGTGTGTTGATTTGCATAACTTTGGGAAATGGACGGAAAACGGCGGACCGCGATCCATCGTCTACGGTCTTTATCCAATCGCGATCATGCGCTCAACAGCTTTGGCAGCGTGCACCCGGATTTCCTCCGGCACTTCAATCACATATTGCGTTTTCTGCAAAGCGGTCAGAGTATCTTCAAGAGTAATTTCATTCATGTGCGGGCAGCGCACCCGGCACAGACGCAGCATCTCTTTATCGGGGTTGGCGGCGGCAATATTATCGCCCATGGCACACTCGGTTAGCAGCAAATACTGCGGGGCCTCGGTCTGCTCAATATGGCGAATCATGGCAGTTGTGCTGGCCGAATAATCGGAGGCTGCCACCACCTCGGGGCTGCACTCCGGGTGAGCCAGAATAACGACTTCGGGATATTGCGCCCGAATGTCGGTAATATCTTTCAGGGTAAACTGTTCATGCACCTCACAACGCCCATGCCAGCCGATCATCTGATAATCAAGCAGTGATGCATCCATGCCCGGCATGCGGCTGGGGAAGATGATATGCTTGCCGGTTTCTTGGGCGACATTGCCTGCTAAATATTCATCGGGCAGGAAAATAACCGTCTCTGAGTTAAGCGATTCGACGACGGCGCGGGCATTGCCCGATGTGCAGCAAATATCGCTCTCGGCTTTGACATCGGCATAGGTATTGACATAGGTGACGACCGGCACGCCAGGAAATTGAGCGCGCAGATGGCGGACGTCCTCAGCGGTGATACTGGATGCCAAAGAGCAGCCTGCCTTTTCGGCGGGCAGCAGCACAGTCTTTTCTGGATTGAGGATCTTGGCCGTCTCGGCCATAAAGCGCACTCCGCAAAATACAATCATGTCTTTGTCGGTTTCGGCAGCAATGCGGCTAAGGCCCAACGAGTCGCCGACATAATCGGGGATGGAGTGGAACAAGGCCGGTTCCATGTAGTTATGCCCTAAAACAACAGCATTTTTTTCGGCCTTGAGCTTATTGATCGCATAAGCAATTTCGGCCTTGATGTGAATTTCGGGTTCGGGGACAACATGCTTCAGTTTGACGAGCATTTCTTGCAAAAAGTTTTCGTAGGACATTTTTTCTCCAGTGCATTTCTAGACCGCGGACAGCAGACAACAGATACTTCAGCATGCGAAGGGTAAGTCGCAGTCTACGGTCAGCAGTATGCCGTCATTTCAACCGCATACTGATATCTAAAACCGGCACAGAATGAGTCAATGCGCCAACAGAGATATAGTCTACCCCAGTTTCGGCAATGGCGCGCACGGTTTCAAGAGACACATTTCCGGAGGCCTCCAATGGCACACAACCAGCAGCGATCTGCACGGCTTGCTGCATGGTTTCCGTGGACATATTGTCCAGCATAATGCGGTCCGGGTTCAAGGCAAGGGCTTCCTTGAGTTCGGCGAGATTTTTGACCTCGATTTCGATGGGGTACTGCGCGTCGAATTTCTCTCGCAAACGCTCAACTGCCGCAGTAATACCGCCGGCCCCGTCGATGTGATTGTCTTTTATGAGCGCCATATCGTAGAGACCCATACGGTGATTCGCCCCACCCCCCATACGCACGGCATATTTATCAAACATCCGCAGGCCAGGGACAGTTTTCCGAGTATCGAGAATGGCGGCCTTCGTCCCGGCGATCGCATCGCAATAGCGCCGCGTGAGGGTGGCAATCCCAGACATGCGTCCCAAGAAGTTGAGGGCAGTACGCTCGGCAGTAAGAAGGGCCGCGCCGGAGCCGCGCACCTCGGCTAGAAGATCGCCGGCTGCTACCCAATCGCCGTCACAGCGCTGGGGGATGAATGCTAATTTCGGTTCAACCAACACAAAAATTGCAGCAGCAACGCCCAGGCCAGCAACCACCCCCGGGGCTTTCGTTCGAATAACCCCCTGCAGGGTTGTACTTTTTTTCAATGTCGCCATGCTGGTAATATCACCAGAACTAAAATCCAAAAACGGCTTTGAAAGCTTGGCTGAGGGGCATATGTCCTCTGCCAGGCTAAACTTCAACACCTGTACCACAGCAGGGCGCCAAAGATCTTCAGGTAATATTTCTCTTAAATGTTTATTTGTTAGCATTCGTTTTCGGCACGCTCCATTACTGAGACTATTATAACAATTTGCGGGAAATTGCTGGATAATTTATACTAAAGGAGTTAAACGCTTG
>CAYFMI010000101.1:0-12797 GCA_964344175.1 uncultured Anaerolineales bacterium | reverse complement strand
CCATGGTTCTGAAAGGCCCTTGACCTTTTTACAGAAAAGTATTTACACAATCCACTATCTGTTTCCACATATCAAACATTTCTTTGAATTCTAATGTATCTCTTACACAAACCTTCCATAGATATGCTATACTACCCCGCTTGTGAAACAGAAGTTCTGATAAAAAGAGAAACCTTTTGATTTGGAACCCATGCGTAACCTGTCTAATCTTATTGAAAGGAGTTTCAAATCATGTCTAAAGAACAAGGTACTGTAAAATGGTTCAATGGTGGTAAAGGCTACGGCTTTATCGAGCGTGATGCTGGCGGCGATGTTTTCGTTCACTTCAATGCTATTATCGCTGAAGGCTTCAAAACCCTCGACGAAGGTCAACGTGTCGAATTCTCCGTTGTCCAAGGCCAAAAAGGCGCTCAGGCTCAAGATGTTGTAGCTCTCTAAAACATCTGCTTGTCGTACTACTAAAACAGGGCAGTGTAACTTTGCTGCCCTGTTTTTTGATTCTCGCAATTTCACGCTGTTCCAAGAAACATCATTTTCTCATTGCCGCCGAACGTTTGCATAACCCGCTCGCCGACTTTGCAATCCGACAAACTTCAACCAGAGCAAAAGTTTGTATTTTTCGCGGCGCTTACCAGAGCCGAAGGCGAGTCGGGTTCATGCTGGGTTGGCCTGCTTTCGATTATAGTTTATCTTCTTGCCTTTGGCGGCAGTTTTTTATACAACTCCATCACAAAAGGCTAAAAGCAAAAAGATGACCTCATCCTGCGATAATGTGTAGGGGATGGAATTGCAAATTTCCAAGTGCTAATATCATATCCTAGCCTACACCCGCGCCCGCTGGTGCATCTTGATGGACGGGATCAGGAACAACAGCCCGCTCAACGCCAGCATGGATAAGTCCAGCCAGGGGTTGAGCAAGCCGCTGCCCAAAACGGCGTGATTCATCACATCCTGGGCGTAGGTCAGCGGGGAGAGGTAGGCAATCGCCCGCGCGGCGGGCGCCATCTCGCTCAACGGGATGAAAACACCGCTGATGAAGAGCAGCCCCCAACGCAGGAGGGTGCTGGGCATTTGCACGTCGCCGGGGTTGGTGGTGGGCATGGAGCCGAAAGCCAGCCCCAGCGTCGAGAAGGAGAACGCCGCCAGCAAAATTCCCGCCGTGAGCAAGCCAGGCTGGAGAACATCCGCGCCAAAAAGCAGGGTTCCCGCCAGCAGCGACACACCCGAAACTCCAACCGCAAAGAACGCCCCAACGGCGGTCTTGCCAAGCAGCAGGGTCAACAGCGACATCGGCGCCGCCAGCAGGCGGTCGTAGGTACCGATTTTCCGTTCGGTGGGAATGATGAACGGTCCCGCCGCACCCGCTGTGAAGAAGACTGCCATTGCCAACAGCCGCGCTACGCCCTCCGCCGCGCCCACGTCGCGCTTCACCGAAAACGAAAAAAACATGAAGAACGGCATGAGGAAGCCAAACATAATCATGCCAGGGCGCAGGTAATACACGCGCACATCCTTGACCGCCACCGTCCAGGCTTGCGCCAGTTCGTTTTTGATTCGCTCGATGCTCATTTGCGACCTCCCATCCCGCGTTTGGCGGGCTTCTCTTCTTCCTTGCTGACCGCGCCCAGTTGCCCGCCCGTGATTTCGAGGAAGACATCCTCCAAACTGGGGCTGAATGTGTTGAGGCTGACGATACGCAAGTGATTGGACTCGGCGTACTGGACGACACGCGGCAGCAGCGCCGACGGGTCTTCGGTGTAGAGCCGCGTCTTGTCCCCGACTTTGACCTGGGTCGTCACCCCAGGCAGGGATTCCAGTCCCGAGCCTTTTCCTGCCATCTCCCCATCCAGTGCCACCTCCACCGATTGCACGCGGCGGAAATTGGCTTTCAAGCGTTCGGGCGTGTCAATGGCGGCGATCTTCCCGTGCGAGATGATTGCCACGCGCCCGCACAACTGATTCGCTTCTTCGATTTGGTGGGTGGTGAGGAAGACCGTTGTGCCTTCCGCGTTCATCTTGCGGATTAATTCCCAAATGGCACGAATGCTTTGCGCGTCCAAACCAGGCGTGGGTTCGTCAAGGAACAGCAGGGACGGTTTGTGAATGACCGCCATGGCGATACTCAAACGGCGGCGCATTCCTTTGGAGAAGTTCTCGGCTTTGATGGCGCGCTTCTCCCAAAGACCGAACATTTCGAGCAGCTCCTGGGCGCGTTTCGCCCGCTCGCCGCGCGGCACGCGGTAAATGCTGGCGGTGAACATCAGGTTATCCCAGGCGGTCAGTTCGGTGTAGACGTTGGATTCTTCGGGAACCAGCCCGATTTGCCGTTTGGCGGGATACGAGTCGCGGGCGAGGTCATGCCCGTTGACCAGGATCCGCCCCTCGCTCGGGGTGAGAAGCGTGGTCAACATCCGCTGGGTGGTCGTCTTTCCCGCGCCGTTGGGGCCGAGAAATCCGAAGATCTCTCCCTTTTCCACAGTGAAGTCGATATGATCCACCGCGAGGAATTTGCCGTAATACTTGGTCAGGTTTTCTACTTCGATGGTATGAGTCATGATTCGTTTTCTTTCTCCCCTCTCCCTATGGGAGAGAGGTCGGGGGTGAGGGATTTCTCCGCAATCACCCAGGCATTAAAACTACTCGTCTCGATGTGGACTTTGGCGTTGGGATAACTCAGCAGTTCGGCAATGCGCGGCGGGGAGAGGAAATGACTGCGCATGAGCGCCAGTTTCTCGGCGAGGGCAAGCAATTTCACCCCGAAGAGGCGCAGGTCGGGTTCTTCGATAACCAGGCGTCCGCCAGGTTGCAGAGTCCGCCAGAGTTCGTCCAGCGTTCCGCGCTGGTCAATGACGTGGTGAAGCGCGTCCACCATGATAATGCGGGCAAAAGCCCCGTTGGGGAAGGGCAGTTTTTCGGTGTGCGAGCAGACGGGGCGCAAGCCGTCTTTTTGCCGCGCTTCGGATAACATCTTGCAGGACATATCCGCCACGACAACAGAGTCGGCTTTGCCGTTCATGAACTGCGCCACCCGTCCCGTGCCGCCGCCCGCGTCGAGCAGCGCGCCAGGGGCGGGCAGGTCGGCGAACTTCCACATCTCCTGCGGGTCTTTGGGCGGGATGAAGGTTTCGTAGATGGGGGCGAGAAAATCGAAATGGTCGAAGAGGGGCATGGGGGTTTATCTCTGTCTGGTTTTTCATCCTACTTCAGGCTCTCCTGCAAAAACGCGCCGACCTTTTCCCAGAATTGCGGATGGGTGTTGCAGTCGCTGTGGCTTTTGTCGGGGACGATCCACAGGCGCGTCTTGTCGGGACTGCCAGCGGCGTGCAGCACCCGAGCCTGCTCCAGCGGGACGGTTTCGTCGCGCTCGCCGTGAACGATGAGGAAGTCTGCCTTCGATTTGGGGAGGTTATTGAGCGGAGCAATGGCGTCGAAATCCAAACCATAGCGGCAGCGCATGTATGCCAGCAGGAACGACGCGACAAAGGTTGGAACATGCCGCTTGCGGAACTCGTACTTCATCACCGCCACTGGATGCGAGATCGCACCTACCGTGACAACGCAGCGGATGCGTTCATCCCAGCCTGCGGCGTTGATGGCGGCTCCCCCGCCGACAGAAAGACCGACGACGCCGATTCCGTTCATGCCGCGCTGATTATTTTTCAGATATTCCACAGCCGATAAAACATCCTGTGAAAACGTGCCAACGGTGGGATGTTCGACGGGAGAACTGCTGCCGTGATTGCGGGCGTCGAAAGCCAGCAGGTTATATCCCAAAGGAGACAATGCCTGGATGTAGGGCAGGGTGCGCGCCAGATTACGTCCCCAGCCGTGCAACAAAATCAGAGTCGGCGCGGCAGGTGTGGATGGAATCCACCAGCCGTATAAATGCGCTCCATCCGTGGCGGGGATGTTCACTTCATCGAAAGGCACGCCGTATTTTTCAGGGGTGACGCGATGCGGTTCGATTTTGTACTCATACATGCGATCAATCAGAGAGTCTAAAAAGAATTTCACGGCTGGCTCCAGTGGGAAGATGTCAGTTCTCCAACCAGTTCAGTATACCGAAAATTTTCCCATCCGCCGCAGGGCGAGACGCTGGCAGGCAGAAATGCTCCACGCCGAGAAAGAGACGCTGCCGCGCTTCGGGCTCGTCCAGGATGGGCGATTCGCCCAACTGCGTGCGGTGACAGCGAATGGCGGACATTTTGGCGTCCCAAACCGCTGAAACATCCACCGTCAGAGCGATGGATTCATCAGGCACGGCGCGGATTTGCTTCATGCCCAGACTCTCCGCCAGCGAGCGCGGCACAGCCAGTGTGTAGAGCGCGGCGACCTCTTCGGCGCGGCGGAAGGCTTCAGCGGCGGCGAGTCCGATGGCGATGTGGTCGGGGTGTCCCGAAAGACCGTCCGCGCCAAAGGTCAACAGCGCCTGCGGGAGGGTCTCTTTCACAACTGGCAGGATTTGCGCGGCGAGTTGTTCGGGGTCCGCTTCGGCGAGTTGCCCGTCCTGATAGTCGAGTAAAAGCGGCGGCTGAATGCCCAAAGCGAAGCAAGCACAGCGCAGTTCCGCTTCACGCAGGGCGGGGAGTTCTTCGGGCGCACACAGCGGCGGAGTTCCACACGAGCCAGCCCCGCCGCGTGTGGCGGTCAGTATCTGCACATTCACCCCGCGACGGGCAAGCAGGGCGAGAGTCCCCCCAGGACGGAAGGACTCGTCGTCGGGGTGGGCGAAGACCGCCAGGATGGTTCTACTCATAACGTAATGCTTCGATGGGTCTCAAGCTGGCGGCATGGTTGGCGGGGTAAATGCCGAAGAACAAACCAACGCCCACTGAAAAGCTCACCGCCAGCAGGATGGCGTCGGGCGTGATGATGGCGTTGGTCACACCCGAGGCGTCCACCAGGCGGGCAATGCCCACGCCCAGGGCGATACCGATGGCGCCGCCTGCCAGGCTGAGGATGATGGCCTCCAGCAGAAATTGCGCCAGAATGTCCGTTTTGCGCGCCCCCATGGCTTTACGCAAGCCAATCTCGCGTGTGCGCTCCGTCACCGAAACCAACATGATGTTCATGATGCCGATCCCGCCAACCAGCAGGCTGATAGCAGCAATCGCGCCCAAAAAGACGACCAAAATATCGGTTACCTGGGAAATGCTCGCCAGCAAATCAGCCTGGCTGACGACGCTGAAATCGCCTTCGTCGCCTGGCTCGAAACCGTGCCGCCGCAGGAGCAGGGTGGTGATCTGCGTTGTCACATCATCCACGCGATCATCGCTAACGGCTTCCACGTTAACCGAGGTGACAATGGTCTCCCCGCGGGCATTGCGCCCGTCGAAGAGTTTGGTCTGGGCAGTGGTGATAGGGACGAGAATGGCGTTGTCGGGCTCGCTGAAGCGCGAACCGCCCTGGGGGGCCAATACCCCGATTACAGTCAGTGAGACGCGCCCACCCGATGCGCCCGGAATAGCAATTTTGATTTTCTGTCCGAGCGGATCAAACCCGCCAAACAGGTCGCGGGCCGCGTCGCGACCCAGTACGGCTACGGTGTCGCGTCCGTTCACATCCCCTTCGTTGATAAAGCGACCGTGTTCGACCTCCAGCCCAAAGGCGGCGAGATATTCGGGCGTCACACCGGTGACTTTGGTGTTGATGTTGGCGGAGCCGAAGATGACCTGCGTGTTCATGGTGAATTCCGGCGCGACCAGGGCGGCGTCGGGGACGTTGCTAGGGTCGGCGATGGCTTGGGCGTCGGCGTAGGTCAGGCTGGCGGCGCTGCCGCTGGGGCTTTCCACACCGCCCATTTGAAACGAGCCGGGCGCTACGAAGAGCAGGTTGGAGCCAGCCCCCGTGATCGAACCGGTAATGCTCTCCTGCACGCCCCGCCCGATGGAGAGCAGGGCAATCACCGAGGCCACGCCAATGATAACGCCCAGCATGGTCAACCCGGAGCGCACTTTGTTGGCGTTCAGGCCGTTCCAGGCCGTGATCAAACTTTCCAGCCAGTCCATTATGCAGCTCCTTGCGGTTGTGGTTCCACGATCAGCCCGTCTTGAAGATCAATAATGCGCTGGGCTTGCGCAGCAACATTTGGGTCATGTGTGACCATCACCACTGTTAGTCCCTGTTCGCGGTGCAGGCGGTGCAGAATTTCCATCACTTCTGCCCCGGATTTGGAATCCAGGTTGCCGGTCGGTTCGTCCGCCAGCAGGATGGATGGCTGCTGCGCCAGGGCGCGGGCAATCGCCACGCGTTGCTGCTGCCCGCCGGAGAGTTCAGTGGGGCGGTGATGGGTGCGGTCTTCCAGCCCCACCAGTTCCAGCATTTCACGCGCCCGCTTCGAGCGTTCGCCGCGCGGCAGGCGCTTTTCACCGCGCTGGTATTGCAGGGGCAGCATCACCTGCTGGAGGGCATCCACCCGAGAAAGTAGATTGAAACTCTGGAAGACGAAACCGATCTCGCGGTTGCGCACCGTGGCAAGTTGGGCGTCATCCATGCCGCTTACTTCACTGCCATTCAACCAGTATTCCCCGGAAGTGGGCGAATCCAGGCAGCCGATGATGTGCATCAGCGTGGATTTGCCCGAACCGGATGGCCCGGTGATGGCTACCCATTCTCCTTTGACAACTTCCAGTGAAACTCCGGCCAAAGCGTGGACGGCCACATCGCCCGTCCCGTACACTTTGGTCATGTTTTGGATGGCGATCATCTCAGTTCCCTCCGCCAAATATTGGGTTCTTCATGATCTCGGTGTCCTGAACCGGATTGGCGAACACCGCCACCACGTCGCCCTCGTTCAGTCCATCCAGAATTTCGATCTGGGTGTCGGTGATCAATCCCAACATTACTGCCACGCGCTCGGAGCTGGCGTCTGTCACCCGCGTCACATAAGCCTGCCCGCCTTCCGTCTCCACGGCGCGGAAAGGTACGGTGAGGGTATCTGTCCGCTCTTCGATGGGGAAGGTGACGTTGACAGTCATACCGGAACGCAGGGGTAAACCCGTAGGATCGAGACGCACGCTCACAGAGTACAGCACCACGCCGGACTGAATGTCGGGCGAGAGTGCAATTTCGGTCACCGCGCCGCTCAATTCTGTGCCGGGGAAGGCATCCACGGTAATTGCAACCGGCGTACCAACGGCAATGTGGACCATGTCGGTTTCGTCCAGGTTGACCTCCGCTTCCAGGGCAGTCAGATCGGTCAGTTCGATTACCGGCGCACCGGGATTGGCGAATTCGCCAACATGAACGGGCAGCATCGTGACGACGCCATCCACCGGCGCTTCCAGCCGGGTCTCGGTCAGCGCCAGGGAGGCGCTCTCGACCGCCAGGCGGGCTTCGCGAATCTGGGTCAGTTCGGGGCTAAGGTAGGTTTCGTCCTCTAGCGGCAGCGGCTCCCCTCGGAGTTCGGCCAGCAAAGCTTCTGCCGCCAGCACCCGGGCCTCGGCAACGGTCACGTCGGCATCCAGGATTTGCTGGTCGGTCTCGCCGGGCGCGCCGAGATACCAGTTCAACTGGCGTATAATGGCATCGCGCGCCTCGATGGCCACCGAAAGCTCGGACAAAGCCACGGCCCGCTCGTAATTGTCTTCAGGCTTATCCGCCAGTTCATCGAACTTATCCTGTTTGTCCTCTACTTTGTCTTCCGCCAGGATCAAGTCTGCCTCGAGACTTTCGATGGTGCTGGCCGCGCCACGATTGTCTTTCTGCTGAGCCCAGTTCGTGTACTCCGCGTCCTCCAGCACCTCGATGGCATCGGCCAGGGCTTTTTCGGCTTCGGCGATGGCGTAAGGGGAGGTGAGCGATTGCAGGTTAAGCTCGGCTTGTTCCAGATTCAAATGAAGTTTTGCATCATCCAGGCGCGCCAGCAAGTCGCCTTCGTTCACCGTCTGCCCCTCGGCGACGAGGATCTCAACGATCTCGCCCCCGGTGGAGAAGGCCAGGGTGTATTGAGCGGGCGGGAGAAGACTGCCGGTCGCCTCGATGGTGATAGACAAGTCGCCGCGTTGCACAAGGGCTGTTTCCAGGCTTGGAGCTTCGGCCGCGCTGCGACGCGCGGCAATGCGCTGGTAACCAAAGTATCCCGCCGTGGCAAGCAGGGCAATGATCAGCAGGGTTGTCAACCATTTTTTCATGTTTGCGTTCCTTTACTTCTCTAATTCGCTATCGAGCGCCTGCGCTGTTTGCGCTGCCATTTGACGATATAGGGCAGCAGGTACAGGTAGCGGTGGATTTTACGTAACCATTTGTTGAAGAATTTCGTCATTTTTGTCTCCATGATTATTCTTGATTTTCGGCAGCGCTGAGGGCTTTTTCCAACAATTCCAGCAGGGAATTTCTCTCCTCGAATGTCAACCCAGCCAGCAGGCGTTCGAACTTTTGGCGGCGGAAACTGTGGGTGCGTTGATGCAAGTCCTGGCCTGCGGGGCTCAAGAAAAGCTGAACCGCGCGCCCATCGACAGGGTCGGGCCGACGTTCCACAAAACTGGCTTTTTCCAACTGACGGATGCCAATGCTCACGGTGGGCGTTGCCAGACCTACCCCGTGGGCCATCTCCTGGATGCCGCAACCCGGATGCGCAGCAGTGTATTCCAGCAGTGGGATGAGCGAGGGGGAAATTTTTGCTTCTTCCGGCGGGGGCGTCCCCGGTCCCAATTGCCGTAGCCTGCTGGCCAGGTTCAGGAATTTGTCTGCTGCTGTTTGAATGTCGTCGGGCATAACACTGCTCCTCAGTATATTTAGTTTGCCAAACTAAATATACTATGAGACATTATGAGTGTCAAGGGGTTAAAAACAAATCCCCAGGATTGAGTAAAACCCAGAGATTTTCTTTTGATCTGCGGTTTAAAATGACCGAAAGCGAAAGTCCGAAAAAATTACGCAGCCTAACGGGGGCATATAACCCGCTCGCCGACTTTGCAAGACTCGACTATTTCAATATAGCCGTAATTCGCGATTTTCGCGCCGCGTACCAGAGCCGAAGGCGAGTCATGGTTAATGTGGGGTTAGTTTGCGCTTTTTCCGTAAATGCCCGCAATTATATACTGCTTTAGCCACCGCACAGTAGGGTATTACGGCGATTGCTGACCCGGATTCTCGAGCTGCACAGCGCTCTTGCGCTCTGCGAACTGCCCGACTCTTGGTTTTAAAAGAAAGCAAGGGCGCTTCATCGTTGGCAAGGAACAAAAATACTGTTTCAGGTGCATCCCCAAGCGCATGGTGTGAGGCCGCGGAACCCTGACCTAATGCAACCACAGAACGGGATTTCTTTACAAACCCGTGAATCTTATGCAGCCTCACACGATGCGCGTCTCCCGCTCGATTATGTTTTGCTTTTAAGCAGGGCGACTCCCAATAAATGCCATACTACAATCACATTATGGCATTTTTGCAGTTTTCCGCAATGATCTGCAATACTCTTGACCGAAAACCTTGAAGCCTGTATACTCTGTTTTGTCACCAGGGGCCATTTTAGCGGGGTCCCGCAAAAGCAGTTCTGCCATTCTACATATTCATCCATACCGGGGAAGGGGTTTGCAGTGAAGCTTCAATTTGCTACATCATCGTTATTGAGATATGCAGTTCGTTTGGCGTGCCTGGCGCGCAGAGCGGGCAATCAGCTTCTCAACAGCCTGTTGGCTATTTCCATGCTCGCGCCGGGCGCGCTGGATGTGGCTGCAGCGATGCCGCAAAACGCAGGGGAATCTACACCTACTCCCACAGCGGCATTTTCGCTCACACCAACACTGCCAGGCACAAATACCCCATCACCAACACCTGTACCGCCCGAAACCTTTACGCCAACGCCGACAATCGCGGTTGCGAATACACCAACCAACACCCCCGTCACGACACCCACGCCAACATCAACGCCTTCCTCCGCTCCGTCGCCGACACTTTCATCAACCCCCTCGATAACCACCACTATAACGGTCACGGAATCTACGAAAACCCCCACCGGAACGCTTACACTCACAGAAACGCCTACAATAACGCCGACCGGGAGCGCTTCGCCCACGCCAAGCTCCACGATCACCCCTACACCGACCGAGACGATTGTTGAAACGCCAACGCCAACATCCCTGCCGACCATCAGCCTCGATAATCTGGATGCACTGCACAGCAAAAGCGGTATGTTCATCGAAAACGTGGGGCAGTTCGGCGGCGAAGCGCGTTTTCAACTCCAAAGCGCCCAGGGGATGATCTACCTGGCCCCCGACGGGATATGGGTGACGATGCTGGAACCCCTGCCCGACCATCGGCAGATCGCCCCGGACCCCGAAGCACAATTCTACGGCCCGGAGGGGAATATCCCCCTGGAAGGGGTAAACCTGCGTCTGAGCTTCGTAGACGCCAACCCTGATGCTCAGATCACGGGCATGAACCCGTTGGGCACAAGCGTTTCCTATTTCACCGGGGATGATCCGGCGGACTGGCGGGGAAACGTGCCGGTGTGGGGCGGCGTGCGCTATGTTGACTTGTACCCCGGCGTTGACCTGGAAATCAGCCTCCTGAATGGCGCCTGGGATTGGCGGATCGTGGAACGAACCCCCTCCCCGGCCGTGCGTTTGCAGATTGAAGGCGCAGACGCGCTGGCGTTGAACGATAACATCCTGGGGGTGGGCACAGCCGCGGGCAATTTCGCGCTGCCCCTGCTGCACATCGTAACCGCCGATGGCGTCCCCCGGGAACGCGCCGCCCAACCCGAACTGATCAGCAACCAGGTACTCGCGCCCTTCCGCGCCTCGCCGCCCGCGCCCCAAAGCCGGGCTCTATCCACACAGGGCGAACCCGGCCTGCGCTATGCCACCTTCCTCGGCGGCAGCGATACCGACCGCGCCTATGCCATCGCCGTTGGCGAAGACGGGTCTGCCTATATCACCGGCATCACGTTCTCGGCATCTTTCGTGCCGCCCACCGTGCCGGGCGCTTTTCAAGCCAACAATGGGGGATGGGACGTATTCGCCGCCAAGCTGAACCCGGATGGGAACAGTCTGGAATACTTCACCTTCCTGGGCGGCAGCGAACACGATTACGGCTACGATATTGCCGTGAAAAACGGGGAAGCCTACCTCACCGGCTGGACGCTGTCCGGGGGCGATTTCCCCACCGAGGGCGCGTATCAGGCCGGTTTTGGCGGCGCGGCAGATACCTTTGTGAGTAAATTGAGCGCCGACGGCAGCGCGCTGGTTTTCTCCACCTTCCTGGGCGGGGAGGCCAACGATTGGGGACAGGGCATTGCCGTGGGCAAATACAGCGACAATTCCGTTTACATCATCGGCAGCACGCAGTCCGATAATTTCCCCAAGGAGTCGCCCTATCAGGCCGACCGCATTGGCGGCTTCGATATCTTCCTCACCCGGCTGAACGGCGCGGGCAGCGGCCTGATCTATTCGACTTATCTTGGCCGCGGCGGGGACGATTACGGTAAGGCCGTTTCCGTAGATGTCTGTGGAACGGCTTATATCACCGGCTACACGAGTTCAAACGACATGCCCATCATTGATCCCGCATACACTTTCCAGCCAAACTACGGCGGGGGAGCTTTCGACGGCTACGCGGCAGAAGTCAGCCAGTGGGGAAACGAGATCTTCTATGCCACCTATCTCGGCGGCGAGAATACCGATTACAGTGTGGATATCGAAATGCGCCCATCGGGAATATATGTGGCCGGGCAAACGCAGTCGGCCAATTTCCCGGCTTCTCCCGGCGCCTTCCGGGAAGAATTGACCGGCGGCGCAGGGGATACCGATGCCTTCGCGGCCCGGCTGCGAGGGTATCCTTCGGTTCCAACCGATGATCCGCGGTGGGGGCAGTGTTACGCGTATACGGAAACGGAATACGCCACCTACCTGGGCGGCAGTTTCGAAGACCGCGGCCGCGGCCTCGCGCTGGGCGCCGATGGCGGGGTCTATATCACCGGCGTCACCTACTCGTCCGGTGATTTCCCCACGCCCCAGGCCGACTGGCCCGATTTCGGCGGCGGCGGGCGCGATGCCTTTGTTTCGGTGTTGGATATCGACGCCAACAATCTCCGGTATTCCACCTACCTGGGCGGCAGCCAGAACGATTGGGGCGACAGCATCGCAGCCGGTGCGGATGGCAATGCCTACATCACCGGCTTCACCGACTCGGCAGACGGCTTCCCCATCACCGCCGGGGCTTTCCAGGAAGAACACGGCGGCAACGATGATGCTTTTGTGACCAGGCTGGCGATATCCGAGGAACCACTCTCGCCGCTCACCATTGAGATCACCGACGCCGAGGGCAACCCGGTGAGCGCGTTGAGCTTGAACGACGAGGGGTGGCCGGTGCCAAATCCGTTGATGGTGGAGGTTACACTGACCTGCCCAGAAGGCGGTATGGAGTGTGCCGCCCCCTTCAGCCTGGATATGGATTCCGATGGTGGACTGGGGCGGTTTTACCTGTATGAAGCAACCCTGCTCCCAGACGGGGGAAACTGTACCGGCAACTACTTGGTCGGCCAGCCTTCTTACACATCCTACACGCTCAATTGCGCACAGATTACGCTGTTCCCTGGCCAAAGCGCCAGCTACACATGGAAAATCTGGATACAGCCATCGGAAGCCACAACGCTGAATGTGCAGACCAGCTTTGGGTTAGAAAGCGATTCGAAACAGGTCAGCATTCCCGCCGTTGTTATCCACCCTGTCGTTTTCGTTCACGGCATTCTTGGTTCAATGCCGCCTGCCAATAGCGTGATAACAGAATGGCCGCAACAAATCTCGATGGGGCCGCACCTTGACCCATTTATAGGGAGTTATAAACCCTTGATTGAT
>CAYFMI010000100.1:0-12806 GCA_964344175.1 uncultured Anaerolineales bacterium | reverse complement strand
CTGTTTGCTCCAACTTCGATTGTGAGCAGCTTCAGTTACCGGAAACTAGAGTAAGCGGTCTTATTTGTTTATTAAGCGCCTTTTGGACTTGACGATCGTTCTGTTATCTGCCCCCTTTTGGATATTGGCGATTGGGATTTGCGCGCTCATAATAAAACTCGAAGATCCAGATGGGACTGTATTTTTCAAGCAAGTGCGCACCGGCAAAGGGGGGCAGCGTTTTGACATGTATAAATTCCGCACGATGGTCATGAATGCCGAGGCGTTAAAAGTCGAGCTTGCGCATCTTAATGAATTGAACTGGCCGGATTTTAAAATTGCCAATGATCCTCGCATCACTAGGATTGGTCGAATTTTGCGTAAGACCAGTTTGGACGAACTTCCCCAGGTCTTGAATGTTATTCGTGGCGAGATGAGTGTGGTAGGGCCGCGCCCGACCTCTTTCAGTGCGCAAACCTATGCGCTGTGGCAAACCGAGCGCCTGGATGTCTTGCCCGGCATCACGGGGTTGTGGCAACTTTTGGGGCGCGGCGAAACGGAATTTGACGAGCGTCTGCGTCTAGATATTGCCTATATCGAACGTCAGAGCATCCGCTTTGATATTCAGATCATGTTGCGAACAGCTTTCGCGGTATTAGAGCAACGTGGTGCGCATTAAGGTTAGAAGTTACGCATTAACACGCTATTAAGTTGGTTTTTGGTGCGAAGCACTTGTTTTTCAATCATTTTAGACTGCTCATGAAGTGCGTTGCACCTTGGCTAAGTTCTAGCATTTTTATGCACTAGCGCAGGCCATCATATCCCTATTTTTGCAATATCTTCCAGTGAATCGTGTCAGCCTAAGTCTTTTAGGGAAGATGCTGCTTTTATCTTACGTGGAGTACCAAAGTAAGATGGATATTTTAAGATAAATTGTGTACAATAACCTTGAGAAGAAGTTAGAAAAGGAATTTTTAAGCTTTACGTCAATTCTTGGATTTGATGAAATCTAGATCATTGAGGGGGATATGCTCACTGAACCCGAAAATTGTCGTATAGAGTCGATTGCGTTTTGTAATCAGGAGGCTCACAATGGAATTTAGGTTATTTTTGCAGATGTTGCAACGCGGCTGGTTGATCATTGTTGTAACTGCTCTCACTGCTTTGATCGTGGCGCTGGCGGCCTCATTTCTCATAGCTCCTACCTATGAGGCTGTCGCCCGGTTGGTTGTTAGTCCCAATTTTACGCTAGTGAGTGAGCGTGATTTGATCGATAGCTTGGCGACATTAGATAACCGATCAATTGTGGCGACCTATGCCGAAGTGGTTAATAGCCGGTCGGTGTACGATGCTGCGGTGACATCTATCGGGTTCCCAGAAGATGAATTAGAAGATTACCGCACAACGGCACTGGTGCTGCCTGAAGCTAATATTATGGAGATCGCCGTTCAAGGCCCTAGCGCTCAGAAATCGGCCTTGTTGGCAAATAGCATTGGACAACAAGCGATTTCGTTCGTGAATAACCTGTATTCTGTCTACGAAATTAGCTTTTTGGACCCTGCAACTGCGCCAGCAATTCCTAAGAGTCCCCAACCACTGCGTGACAGTGTTTTGGCGTTGGCGTTAGGGATTGTTGTCGGTGCAATTTTGGCGGTAGTGCGCGGCCAGCTCAGCACACCTTTGGAGGCCTTTTTGGCCCGGGCGCAAGTTGACAATGTGACTTCTGCTTACAACCGTCGTTACTTCGAAGACAAATTGGATGACCTGGTGGCTGGCTCAACGACTGCGCAAGCGGCCTTAAGCCTGGTTCACCTAGAAGGCTTGGGCTATTACCTGCAAGTTCTTCCTCAGCCTGTTGTTCAGCAGTTATTGCGCCGTACCACCGATATTATCCGCAGCGAATTACGCGGCAACGATATTATTGGACGGTGGGATGATGTGACCTTTTCGGTGCTGCTTTCCGATACACCGGGGAAGGCTGCCGTCAGTACGATGGGGCGTGTGCAGACAGCCCTGTCGAAGCCCATGCGCTTTAGCCCTGACGGGGAAGCCATTCACCTTAGCCCGAAAATTGGGATTGGCGAACGCCTTCAGGGTGACCCCGCGACGATCGTGATCGAGCGCGCCGAAGAGGCCCTTGAAGAGGCTACCCATGATGAAACAGGCCTGGTTCTCCATAAGACGAGGGCGCTGATTGGTTTCTAAGCTATCAAGTGAAAAACCGATGCTCATCTCTTTGGTCGCTAACGGAAACAAGAGATGGGCATCTCGGTTTTTTGTTTCCGGGTGGGGGCGTATTCATCTTTGCGAACGTAGTTGAGGTGGTCTCATATGCTTGTCCAATCATCGAACAATTCGAATGGTGGGCTTCAGTCTTTATATATCACGCTTGCTCTACTCATTGGGGTTGGGCTGGGCGTTTTGGTTGTGCAAGTACCCGATTCGCTAACTTTGATCGTGATGGTTATCGGTGTCTTTGCCTTTATAGCATCGGTATACCGGGTCCAGTGGGGACTTGTCGTTTTAGTGTTTATTAGCTACCTTAATCTATCCGATATTTCTATCGAGTATTATGGTGCGCCGGGAATAACCAAATTCTTTTCAGTTCTATTGTTGTTTGGGCTGATATTGCGCTGGCTATTCTATGGCGAGAAACCCAAGGATTGGGTGACCTTTACCCTTCTTTTGGCCGGTTATGGCTTAGCTGGATTTGTCTCGATCTTCTTTGCGGCTGATGAACTCGCTGCACAAACCGCTCTGATCGATTATCTAAAAGACGCTATTCTGGCGTTGATGATCGTTTTGTTGTTGAAAAGCCGTCTGGATTTCCGGCGTGTGATATGGGTACTGCTTATTGCTGGGGTTATTCTTGGCACTTTAAGTATTTTTCAATATGCTACTGGAAATTATGCCTCGGAATTTGGCGGGCTTGCAAAGACGCCGGATTATCGAACAATCACGGGCAGTAGTGTGGTAGAGAGACGCGCCACCGGCCCCCTTGGCGATCCAAATGCGTATGCTCAAATTATGTTGGTAATTGTTCCCATTGCTATGGATCGAGTATGGAATGAAAAAAATCGCCGTTTGCGATTGTTGGCTTTCTGGGCCTTGTTAGCGAGTGTCGGCGCAGTTGTACTGACATTTTCGCGCGGCGCTTTTGTCTCCATGGTCATTATGACGGTGGCAATGTTGATTTATCTTCGCCCGAAGCCGATTGCGCTCCTCGCAACAATAGCTATTGGGATTATGATGCTACCCTATGTGCCGGTTCAATATTCGCAACGAATGGAATCCTTGTTTTCGTTTTTGCCCTGGTCAGAAGCCAATGCACAGATTGATACATCGTTTCGCGGGCGCACCAGTGAAATGTTGGTCGGGTGGATGATGTTCCGAGATCATCCCATTGCCGGGGCCGGCCTGGATAATTATTCAGTACTCTATCAGGGTTATTCGCGGCAAATCGGCCTGGACCCCAGACTCCAGCCTCGCTCTGCGCATAATCTCTATCTCGAAGTTGCTGCCGAAACAGGCCTCGTTGGCATTGGCGTATTGGCGGCATTGCTGATCACAATGATGCGCGGTGTGATTAAGGCTTGGAGCGATTTTCGTAGGAAGAACCATTACGAGTATTCAGGGATGGTCATTGCTGTCGGAATTGGATTGTTGGGATATTTCACAGCTTCATTATTCATCCACGCGGCCTATCCGCGTTATATGTGGTTACTCATCGGGGTGGGGTTCGCACTCCAATATGTCGCCAAAGATGCGTCAGTAATTAACGAGCCATCTTCGAAGCGCTGACTTAGAATACGAAGGATTCATCCTTTTGAGTGATTCCACCACTTTAGCAGTTGTCACTGTGCGGGGGACATTTTGGAGTTTTGCTGCCAAATACAGTGGTAAGACTTTGTCGTTTATCAGCACCATAATCCTGGCCTGGTTGTTGACCCAAGATGATTTTGGGTTGGCCGGCTACGCTCTGTTAATCATCGGCTTCTTGGAAGTCTTTCAGGATATGGGGGTTGGGCCTGCGCTGATATACCTGGAAGAAAATCCGAATGCCACCGATACAGCGTTTTGGTTGAGTATCCTGACCGGCATTGGGCTGTTTGCAATTACCTGGATGATTGCCCCCCTGGCGGGGACTTTCTTTAGCGACCCCAGGGCGGTTCCTCTGACCCGTGCAGTGGGTTTGGCTTTTCCTGTTTCCAGTTTGAGCAATGTGCATGCCTCGTTGTTGCAGAAGAACCTAAAATTTGGCCGCCATTTTGTCCCAGAGTTAATTCGATCTGCCGGAAAAGGAATCATCTCAATTGTTCTGGCATTGCTTGGATTTGGTGCCTGGAGCCTGGTGTTGGGCCTGGTTGGTGGTCGTCTCTTGGGAGCGTTGGCCTACTGGAAGGCGTACCCCTGGCGGCCATCCTTGCGTTTCCATCGCCAGTATGCCAATAAACTCTTAAGTTATGGTTTTGACATCATTTTACTGAGTGCAGTAGGGGCTTTATTGGCAAATGTGGACTACCTTTTTGTGGGGCGTTTCCTGGGGACTGTTGCTCTAGGGGTGTATAAACTGGCTTTCATCATTCCTGACTATCTAATCAACCAGATTACTAGTGTGCTGGGGGGAGTGATTTTCCCTGTATTTACTAAGGTGCGCGATCAAGCCCAAACTTTGAACCAGGCCTTCATTGCCACGGTACGGTATGTAACGCTGATTTCGGTGCCTTTGGGCTTGGGGCTGGCACTCGTCGCTGAGCCGTTGATTTTAACCTTTTTCTCCGAGAAATGGGAAGCGGCTATTCCGGTTATCCGGGCAATATCGATATACGCCTTAGTGGATTCGGTGGCCTACGGATCTGGCGCCATCTTCAAAGCCCAGGGACGTGTCCGCCTGATTACCATCATGGCGGTTGTGCGCACCTTGTTAATGATCCCGGCCCTTTGGTGGTCGCTCACCACCTTTGGAACCATTGAGGCGGTGGCCTGGACGCAGGTTGGTGTTGTGTTCGTGGCCCGGGTGATCAAAATGGTCGTGGTTTGGTGGATCATTCGTTACCCGATTGGCGAAGCCCTTAAGCCCTATATCACGATGGGCTTGAGTGGAATTTTGATGTCACTGGTGATATATCTCATCTTAATGTTGACGCCCACCTATTCGCCCATCCTGCAACTTAGTGTCACAGTTGCCGCCGGTGGCGTTATCTACGCTGGGGGGGTATGGCTGCTCGAACGGGAGTTAGTGCTTGATACGATCAAAGTGTTGAAAAGTTCTCTGAGCAGGCAAAAATGAATTTAAAGGGTTTTTCTCCGACCGAACGGGAAGCGCTGTACGGTCAGGCCGACTTCCGCTTGTTTGTGCCTTATCAACCAGGGCAGCGCGCTCTTGTGTTCGGAGATGCGCTTGAGTTGGCCGAAAGCCTGGCAGACTGGGGCGTTGAAACAACCCTCGTTTCTTCAAAACTATCCCAGAATATTCACAAACCCAACATTGAGATCATTCCTGCGAGTTGGCCGCTTTCGATCGCCAGTGAGAGCTGCGAGCATGTGCTCATTCCTGAGATGCTGGTTTCTTATCCAGGCGGATGCCTGGATGAGGCTGCGCGCTTGCTCAAACCGGGCGGGTGGCTTTTCCTCGGGGTTGAGAACCGCCAGAGTTTGGAGCAGTTTATTAAAACTATCCTCGGAAAGAATAAGCGACGGGCGGCAAATAGTAGGGGCACATTGAAGAGACTGTCTTTGGATGGCGCCAAAAAAATACTCTCCGCACATGGCTTTGCAGTCGTCAGGGTTGTGGGCGTCGCCTCCAATCTCCAAAAGCCTGGTTTGTATATACCCCTCGATGCGCCCGAAATAATACGTGATTTTTATATCACTATGCACTCTCCCTATTCTTGGAAAGACCGCATCATGTACGGAGTGGCGCGGCTCTTCGTCGGCATTCGCCTTCAACGGGCGCTTTTTACTCATTTTATTTTGGTTGCCAAATACACAGCACTTTCGGATAGCCAGCATGCTCGATGAAGTTGTAACACGCCTGACGTCCGATTGGGCAGAGGCTGTCGCCCAAACCGGAAAAACCCTAAAGCAACCGCTGGCGGTTCTGGGTTTAGGGAACCCGGAAGATGAGATTGGAAAAACGATTGTTTTTGTATACAGCGCCGGGACGAGTCAACCTGCTTTGGTTCTTAAAATTGCCCGTACCCCGCAATATCAAGAAAGTGTTGTGTACGAGCACGAAGTTCTAAAGCACCTTTCGGCCTTTCCCGAAATTCGCCAATCGATTCCCCAGCCGGTAGGATTGTTCAAGGTAGGGCATGAGGCCGTCGCGGTTGAAACGGCTTTGCCCGGCGCGAAATTGAGTGTCCTGCTCAATCGCTGGAAACGTAATCGTGTTGGTCTGGTGCGCAGCGATATCGAGCGGACATGCGATTGGCTGCTGACCTTCAAGCGAGCTACATCGAGAGGCATGCAAGCCTTCGAGGGAGGCGCTGCCATTGCCGATAGAGCACAATTGCTGAAGCCGCACCTGGCCGATATTGGCGTAAGCTCCCTCGACTTAGACGCGCTAATCGCAATAGCCGAAAACCAGCGCGGCCTGGAGCTGCCCCTCGCCGGCGAACACCACGACTTATGGCCTAGTAATTACTTTGTCAGGGATGAGCAAGCCTGCATGATTGATTGGGAAAATTTCGAATTTGCTAAGCATCCCCTCTACGACTTCTTTTTCTTTTTGACTACCTATGCCTTTGCTTATCCCTGGTCGAGGTGGCGCGCCACCTCACAGTTGCAGTCTTTTAAGGATGTATTCATAAAGGGAAACTGGTATTCTAATCTTGTCCTTGATGCGGTTGCCAGTTATTTCGCGGCCTATGCTATTCCCCTAGAAGCCGCCCCAGCATTTTATGCGCAGTTTATCATCGAAGCCGCTATCACCTATTCCGATCGCAATGTTGGTTGGGACAATATTTGGCTATCTGTCTTGCGGGCGTTTGTGGAAAACTTGGATGATTCAATATTTGGGCCACGATCAACTGGCTGATACCTCGAAGGGTTGCTGATGTATATTGCTCAAATGGTCGATAACATGATTGTAGGGGGCGCGCAAAAGTGGATCGTGACATTTGCCGAAAGCCTCGCCGCCGAGGACGTGGCCGGTGAGCATCGCCTGACTGTGATTGGGCTGGGCGTCGAAGTGACCCCTGGGTTGGTGGCCGCACTAGAAGCCTTAAGCGTGCAGTTTGAGAATTTCCCATCCGAGAAGCTGATCACACCGGGGCGCTTCTTGCGCCTGGTGCGTTATTTCCAAACTGAAAAATTCGACCTGATTCAAACCCACTTGACGCGCGCTAATATTTTAGGGATTCTCGCCGGGATATGGACAGGCATTCCGGTGATTGCTATGCTGCATTCCACAGGAGAAGCAGCGCACCGCTACAATCCACGCCGCACCCAGCTAGAAACCTTCCTATTGCGTCACTTCGCGAAGAAAGTGCTGGCCGTTGGGCATGCTGTCGCCGATGCCCATGCACATCGTTTGGGCGCGCGCGCAACGCACGTCATCCAGAACGCGGTCGCGCCAGGAGTGAAGCTCTCCCCCTCTCGACGCAATCAAATTCGCCGGTTGATCGCCGGGGAAACTTCCCGCCCGATCTTGATTTCTGTGGGACGTATCTCTGCCCCTAAAGGGTATGATGATTTATTGCGGGCGATGACAGCCTTGCGCACAACCCACCCCGAGGCGCTCTCGGTTATCGTTGGACAGGGCAGCCTTTATCAAAATATTGCCGACCAGATTGAGGTACAAGGGTTAAGTAAGCATGTCGTTCTATTGGGCGAGCGGGGGGATGTTCCGCATTTACTGGCGGCTGCCGATATTTTTGTCAGCACTTCGCATCGTGAGGGGCTGCCGCTTGCCATCCTGGAAGCAATGTCGGCAGGTTTGCCAATTGTAGCAACCCGTGTCGGGGATGTTCCCCAGGTGCTTGGTGATGGCCGCGGCCGCGTCGTTCCGCCGCATCAGCCCCGGCAAATCGCCCGCGCTCTGACTAATTTTCTCGATCACCCCCAGGAAATGGCATCGCATGCCAGGGCGGCGCAGGCCTATATTGCCGATAACCATCACCCTCGCGCCTGGATCAGGCAGTTGTTATCCGTGTATCAGGACGTCCTTCAATGAATAAGCCGATGGGTGTAATGATGCTGGTGAACGAATTCCCCCCATTGCCTGTGGGAGGTGGCGAACTTCAGGCCGAGCGGCTGGCAAGAAAACTGGCCGAAAGCGGCTTGCAAGTGTGTGTAATCACCCGTGGGGCAAAAGGTCTCGCCAGGCATGCGATGCAGGAAGGCTTCTTGATTCGGCGGATAGCGCAACCGGGCTGGGGCAAGCTGAAGTCGCTCACTTTTATTTTAGGCGCACTCTGGATGTTGCTGCGTTACCGCCGGGAATATGACGTCCTTCATGCGCATTTGGCCTTCTCACCGGCAATTGCGGCGGTCATTGCCGGGCGATTGTTGGGGACGCCAGTGGTTATTAAGTATGGCAACAGCGGTGTTTATGGCGATATTCAATCCGCCCAGGCTACCCGGCGCGGGCGGTTAAAATTGGCCCTCTTTCGCCAATGGGCAGATGCGCATATCGCACTGGATCAGGATATTGCGGCAGAATTACAGCAGGCGGAATTCCCCCTGGAACGGGTACGCATGCTTATCAATGGGGTTGATACCCGCGCCTTTGTCCCCTCAAAAGCGCGCGATGCCTCCAGGGCACGCCTCGGCCTGGAAGGCAAAACCCTGCTCCTTTTCGTAGGGCGACTCACCCCTCAAAAATCGCTTCCCACCCTGTTGGAAGCCTTCCACCACATTGCGGCTGATTTTCCACAAGGGCAGCTTGTGCTGCTTGGCGAAGGCCCTGACCGCAAGGCGCTTGAGGAATTTACCACCGCTCTTCACCTTGAAGGGCAGGTATCTTTTGTTGGCAATGTCGCCGATGTGCGCCCGTATTTGCAGGCTGCTGATCTGTTTGTGTTACCGTCTTTGTCGGAGGGTGTTTCGAACGCCCTCTTGGAGGCGATGGCCTCGGGAGTGGCCTGTGTGGTGACCCGCGTCGGGGGGGCGGAATATCTCCTTGATGGGGGGGCGTGCGGGACGCTGATTCCACCAAAAGATCCCGATGCGTTGGCCGATGCCTTGCGAAGCTTGCTGAATGACTCCGCCGAACGCGACCGCCTGGGCAGGCTGGCTCGCTTACGCGCTCAGGAATATTTTGATATTACGATGATCGCGCAGCAATACCAGAATTTGTATACTGAACTGCTTTGGCGGCGTACAAAATAGCCCGGAAAACAGGATGAAAACTCGCATTTTGATGATGATTGACAGCCTCAAGATTGGTGGTGCAGAGGTGCTGCTGAAAGATCTGGCGCGCGGATTAACTGAGGCCAGTTATGATGTCGCTGTGGCCTACTCCACCCCCGGCCCGCTGATTCCGGATTTTGAGGCTTTGGATGTGTCATTGACTCATTTGCCGCGCCTGGCGCGCATTGATCCTTTGTTGTTGCGCAAAGCCTGCGTCGTCATGCGCGATTATCAGCCGCATATTCTCCACACGCATCTGTTCAAAAGTGATCTCCACGGACGCCTGGCGGGGGCTTTGTGCCGCGTGCCGGTAATTATTTCAACGCTGCATAATGAAGATGCCTGGGCGCAGAATAAAATCTTTGGCCGCATCTATGGTGCTACAGCCCGCCATGCCGATCATCTTATCGCAGTTTCGGAGGCCGTGCGGCAATATCATATCCGTTATTCGTGTATATGCCCGGATTCGATCACGACCATTCCTAACGGGGTAGATACCGAGAAGTTCGCTCCTGACCCGGCTGCCAGAGCGGCGTTGCGCGCCGAGTTGCGTATCCCGCTGGACGTGCCGCTGGTAGGCATTGTAGGGCGTTTGCTGCCGCAAAAGGATCATGGCACCTTTCTTGCTGCGGCGCAAGGAATCTATGCGATTTTTCCGAAAGCCCGCTTCCTCATTGTGGGGGATGGTGCATTGAGAGAAGCGCTTGAAGTGAAGGCGCGTCAATTGGGCTTGGGCGATGCAGTAATGTTCAGCGGTATCCGCAGGGATATTCCCCGTGTGATGGCGGCATTGGATGTGCTGGTTTTCTCATCGCTTTGGGAAGGCCTCCCTGTGGCATTACTGGAAGGAATGGCGGCTGCTTTGCCGGTTGTATCTACGGCAGTGGGGGGTGTTCCTGGCGTGATGATCGATGGCGAGACAGGTTTATTGGTGCCGCCCTCCAGCCCGGAAGCATTGGCCGCCGCGTGTGTGAAGGTCTTGCAAGATGCTCAAATGGCCGCAAGCATTTCCGCCGCCGCGCGGCATCTGGTTGAGGAGCGATACAGCATCCAAAGTATGATCCAGAAGACAATTGATCTCTACGAAAAGCATCTTTCTCAAAGCGTATGAAGGAACCCATTCATGTTTTCGAAATTGCCAAATCTACCGGGGGTGCGGGGGCCTATTTGCGCTGGCTGGTTAACGGTCTGGATAAAGACCGCTTTCGCGTGACGGTGGCTTGTCTTTCAACAGGCGGTGCTGAATTGGCCGCCGAATTGAGGCAGGTTTCGGGTGTGCGCGCTTTCCATCTGCCAATGGTGCGCTATTTCATCGAGCCGTTTAGCGATAGTGTGCTGTTGTTTCGCCTGGCGCGTATAGTCCGGCGTGAGAAAATTGATCTCATCCATGCGCATGTTTCCAAGCCCGGCTTTCTAGCACGATTGGCCGCTTTTGGCACAGGGATCCCCGTAATCTACTCGCCGCATGGGTTTGCGTTCCACGCCGGATCCGGCAGGTTGAGCAAAGCCATATTTGCATTTCTCGAGCGCAGCGCGGCTCGTTACCTGACGACAAAAATCATTGTTGTTGCCGACGCAGAGCGCGCCCTCGCACAGCGCTTCCGCGTCGGAAGGCCGGAGCAGTTTGTTACCGTTCATAGCGGAATCGATTTGACCCCGTTTGATAAAGCGGTAGACACGGCGGCGGTTAAGGCCTCATTGGGCGTTCCCCCAGAAAGCCCATTGGTTGGTGCGGTAGGTCGTCTTTACCCACCTAAACAGCCGATGGAGATGATCCGTGCCGCGGCAGTCATTCACATTAAGCGACCAGATGTCCACTTTGTGTGGGTGGGGGATGGCCCTTTAATGCCCCAGGCCCAGGCCGAAATTGCCCGGTTGGGATTGCAGTCTATTTTCCATCTGGTTGGGCATCGCCGCGATGTCCCGGCGGTGATGCGGAGCCTGACCTGCTTTGTGCTGCCCACCCTGTGGGAGGCTTTTCCGCTCACCGTGCTGGAGGCGATGGCTGCAGGAGTGCCGGTTATTGCCTCGGGGGTGGATGGCATTCCGGAAGCAGTACAGAATCGACAAACCGGCCTGTTGATTCCCCCTGGAGACAGCCAGGCGTTAGCAGGTGCAGTTCTCAAATTACTCACGCACCCAGCGTTGACGGCGCACTATGGCGCCAGCGGTCGGCTGCGTGTCGGTGAGTTGTTTACTCGTCAAAAAATGGTTGAAAACATGATGCATGTTTATGAGGAGATCTACTTGCAAGATCCAACGAACCAATGAGTATCCCCCCTTACCCACGGCTTTCTTAAATTTGTGCTATACCAGAAATTTACCGCAGAGAACGCCGGGTTCGCTGAGTTTTTTAAATTTTTCTCTGCGTTCTTTGCGCTCTCAGCGGTAAAAGCGCTTTTCGTTTCGACTTTAAGAAAGCCCTGCCCCCTTACCGTCGTCATATTGCAGCACATAATTTTTTATGTTACTATCGCAATAATGACATGAATTGAAGTTTTAGCGCTCAGAATACTTTAAGAATGGTTTTTTGAACGCCTTTTTGTGGAGGAGTAACATGTTGAGATCCAATCGTCAAATTGATAAAAAGGTCTTTACCCTAATTGTGGCAGGCCTCTTCGTCGCTATTTTTCTCTTGGCGACTCCCATCCAAATTTTTGCTCAAACGCCAGAGCCGACAGATCCTGCCGATCCTGTGGAACCTGTTGAAGAAGTTGTCCAGGTAACCGAGTCGCTGATACCCGATCAGCCCATCACGCAACAAGAGGCTGTGGCTTACGGGAATGAATTATCTCTGGGCTTGTATGGGTACGAAGAGGATTCGCTTTTCTCCCCTTACGACGAAGCCAGTTACGATTTTGGCGTGCCCGCGGAGTGGGAGTTGAGCGGTGGCGCATACGTGCAATTAGATTTAGGGGTATTCTTCCAGCGTCCTGATGTGGTCGAAGATGAAACCGGAAAATTACTTCTGGAAAATATCCCCGGTGGTCTGCTGCGCATCATCTTTAATGATGTCACGTTGACTACCCTGGTTCTGGAGCAAACCGGCGAGCAGACCTATGCGATCCCTATCAGCACAACAGCCCTGGAACCAACGCGCAACGATGGACGGCACGAACTGATTGTTGAATTGATTGCCGATGCATATTGTCTCTATGGTTTCGAGACCACGGTGGTTGTGCGGCCAACCACGCGCATTGTCCTGCCGCATACTGTTGGGGCCCCCTCGACAGATTTGGCCCTCCTACCCAGGCCGTTCTTCCAGGCCGGGGCTTTTTGGGTCAATGATGCCATTCTCGTCGTTCCCAATAGCCCCTCGGTAGACGAGCTAAAAGCAGCCCTGGCGGTTTCGGCTGGTTTTGGCCGTTTGACCGATGGCGATTTGACATTGACGTTGAAGTCGATTGGCGAATTATCCTCGGAAGAACTTGGCGCTAATCATTTGATTTTTGTGGGAAGTGTTTCCAGCTTCC
>CAYFMI010000099.1:0-13023 GCA_964344175.1 uncultured Anaerolineales bacterium | reverse complement strand
GGTGTGTGGGGCGCTTCGCGCCCCACACACCCCTATTTTCGGAATATCTTTCATCGAACTGCGTAAATCCTACTAATATTCTATTTTTGAAAAGGGGCGTGCTTGTTGTAGGCAGCCTGTAAATCTTCGTCTAACAACCAGCCATAATGGTCAATAGTGACTTTGATGTCTGAATGCCCAAGTAGCTGCGAAAGGACACCGATATCCCCTCCATTTCTCAAAAAAGTGCGGGAAAAAGCATGTCTCCACTGATGAGGATTCCAGTTCTTTTGAACGCCTGCTTTTTCTGCAGTCCGTCGGAATATTTGGTAGATGCCGCTTGGGGTTAAAGGGCCTTGGTGATCACCAAGAAACACATAATTTGTGAGACTTTTAGGGCGCACTTCTAGCCAGGCTATTATCGCATCCTTCGTTTCATCGTCTGAAAAGAACACGGTTCGGCTTTTGTGGTTTCCCCCCAAGCCCTTTTCGAAAACCATTGCGCGGCCCGCTTGAATGTTGACATCTCCAATCTCTAACCCGGCTACTCCCTGGCCTATACATCCGATCCCATTGCTCTGACGCTGGATGAGATGGCGGCTATTGACGAGGGCGCGCCGATCCGCATTGTGATGGAAGATATCGCCTTCGGCCAGGATCAGGTCTTCTACCAGGATGCCATCAACGGCTCGGTGCTGGTGGCGATGGAAGACGGTTTCGATGACGGCGACGAAACCCTCGACAGCTACCTGATCCCCGTCTGGGATCCCTCCGACACCGTGCAGGATGTCATCAAGCGCTATTTCCCCGTCACTGAAGATGAAGACGGCGACCTGCTGGCAATTGATACCCCCGAATTTGATACCACCCCGGCGCGTTTCGTTGAGCACGCCCTCACCGGCACAAGTTGGTGGAATATCTATCTCTCCGATGGGTTGGATTACGCCGGGGAATTCAAATCCACCCTGGCCTCGCCCAACACCACCATCCTGGTGCGCATCGTCAGCGACAACGACCTGGACGGTTACAACAACCGCAACGAAATTCGCCTGGGGACGAATCCCGACGATCCCGCTTCACACCCAGGCCCGGTGCTGCTGGCCGGGTATTCATCAGAATGTACGGGGGATGACTGCGTCCTTCGCATGGTCTTCCAAAACCTGGGGAATTACGACGCCTATGGCGTTGAAGCCGTGCTGTATTCCCCCGACGGCCTGGCCGACATCACCAATAACACCATCGGCGGCAGTGGGCGCGTCCCCGCCGGGGAGCGGGTGGTCGTTGGGGAGAGCGATACTTTCCAGTACACGCGTCTCGACCCCGCCGCCCTCGATCCGGTGATTGTGGTTTCGTATAATGACCCGCAGGGCAATCATCGCTTTGTCTTGCCCGCGCTAGCCGCCTTAGGCGTTTGGCGACTCGACGTTGTACGAGTCCCCGCGGTACATCCTGCCGGTGGCGACTTCGTTGCCCAGGATCATTTCAGGGCGCTCATGGTAGTAACGGTTAACGTTAGCCTGATAGCTCCCGTACCCGTACATCCCCTTGAGCGTCCGCGTTTTGCTTTCCAGCCAGACCGGGTTATCGCCTCCCGGCTGTTCTCGTTTCTGCAGAAACAGGATGTCGGTAATGACCTCTGTTCCCGCATTGGCCTTAAAAGCCGTGCAGGACAGTCTGACCGCAGCCAGCAGCTGCATACGCTCTGCCAGCCAGCGGCGCATCTGCGACTCCTTCTTGTCCAGGGTGTAGCGGCTGGTGATAAACGCCATGATGCCGCCCGGCCGCAACAGGGCGACCGAATTGGCGAAGAAGAAATCGTGGATGCTTGCTCTCAGGAAGCGGGGGAGTTTTTGCGTACTGTTCCCGATGCCAAAGTCACCGAAGGGTACATTGGAGATCACCACATCAAACCAACTCTCTGGCAGATAGGTTTCCTCGTACCCCTGGGCGTATACATGGCTGCCGGGGTGCAGTAACGCGAGTATCCCCGCCGTGATCGTGTCTAGCTCGATCTCGACCCATTCCGCATCGCGGAGGGATTCCGGGGCGCAGCTTTTAAAGTGACCAATGCCTGCGGACGGATCGAGCAGGCGCGCCTGCGGGCTGGCGATGCCCAGATGGGCGATTGCTTCCCACATAGCTGCGATCACCGGCAGAGCGGTGTAATGCGCATTGAGCGCGCTTGCTTTTGCCGCCGTGAATTCAGCATCCGTAAGCGCCGACGGATCGGCGCTGAGCTTGTTCAGCAGCGCGGCATCGCCCCAGCCAATATACTGCGCCAGGGCAGCCTGCTCTGCAGCAGCAGCCGGTCGATCTTCGGCTGTACAGGCTTTTAGAATGCGGATTGCATCCATGTTCCGCTCGAACTTCTGAGCGGGTTTCCCCAGATCGAGGGGGTTGGTTGATTCAAAAAAGAAGTCCATCTTTGCCTCCGAGGAGGCGCACCAATGCCCAGGGAGGGCAGATGCGCCCTCCGATAGAATTGGGTATGGGATTGTTCAATACGTTGATTACCTGCGTTGGGGTTTATCACCCACTCAAAAGCCGAATAACGAAATTCGGGTCTTGGGTGAGCGCTAAACATTCGTGACAATGTAACTCTCACCGGTGCGGCTTTTTGTCACGGGTAATTGGTGACAACCTGGCCGATGAGAGATCGATTTTTTGTCACGGAAAAAGGAGATGAGAGAGGCGGCAAGGCCTCTCTCGAGTAGTGCGCTCCGTTATGCAAACGAAAGCAGTCTGCGGTCAGGGGTCTTGGCAAAAAAGAAGCCCGGGAAACTGCCCTCGCTGTCACGGCAGGGAAATAACAAATTCCCGTCATCCAGCAACAGCGCCAGCGGCAGGCCATCTTCGGGTGACCAGTACATCCAGTCGGCGTCAGCGGCCGACATGGGGTGCATCCCCAGGATGCGACGGCCAAGCAGGTCATCCCGCGCTCCAAAACTCTGGAGCGCGTTTTGCACGGTCTGGGCATGTTCCTTTTTGAACGTGACCTGAAATTCGTCGTCAGGAAGCGGAAGCACTTCAAAGTGCGCGCTGCACTCGATGGCGAGAAAGGACACCAGGGCAGCGATGACGCCGCCTTTTACGATGATCTGGGTGACATGCTTGGGGAGTATGTACGGGTTCATCGGTTCACCGAGTTGTAGATCACGGTTGAGCCGGTGGCGCTATCTTCGACCACCGCCATGATGCTGTCCTCTGCCCAGGGCAATCCCATCAACCCCAAATACCCCATCTCACATGCCCCTGTCCATTGCTGGGGGGAAGTGTTTGGGATGCGGTAGAGTGTGCAATCCACTGTCGGGGTGTCCGGGGCAGCCTGGTCGGAAATCTTCCAGTTGTCCCAGCGGCCGTTTAACCCGCCCTTGACGTTGACTGTCACGATCAGTTCGGGCTTGTCCGCAGCGGCTTCGGAAACGCCGCAGGCTGCCAGCAGCAAGGCCAGCGCAGCCAAGATCAGGATAGTAGCGTGTTTGTTCAAACTTACCTCCGTTAAATGAGAAAACGCCTCGTGGACAATTCCACAAAGCGTTTTGCTCCGTTGTGCCGGGTGAACCGGCGATTAATAGGGCAGCGCGTCCAATTCCAGTTGTTTCTCAATGCCCCTCACTAACAAGGCATTGAGACGGAAGTCCTGGACGTTGCGCAGAACCTCATCCACGCGCGCATCGGGCGCGTCTTCGCTCCGAACGCCACAAGCAGGACATTCTCTTGTTGTGAAGTCGTGGATGAAGCGCTCTTCACATTCGCAGTCCCAGAATAGGGACGTGGTGAAGAAACCGCCATTCTTTGAGTCGTGGTGGAATTCCACGATCGGTGTAGCCATGCTTTACCTCCGTTGATAGGGTTTACTGCATCATTGGAGGGGGGAATCCCTCCGCTGTGTCGCCAATTACCATCAGCGGCACACCGGAAGGATCGCCAGGAAGGTGTGGAGGGGTCATCCATCTCCACGTTTTTTAGGGGTGGACTGAGCGCGCGCAGCGTTTTTTTCGATCTGGGCGGCAATTTGCCGCACTTTTCGATAGGGGATATTGATCTTGACCTGAGTGGTCATGTCAACCCCCCAGGCGTTCTTTGAGCGCGATCTTGGCGCGGTATTCCGGCGATGCGGCATAGCGAAAAATCGAAACGCCCCAGCCGAGGATTGCCAGCGTTGAAACCAGCCCAATTCCCAATACAATTGCGTCCATCTAATACCTCCGTGAGTCTCCAGATTTGTAGGACTGAGAAGCGGTCGGCCTCTCTCTCCGGTGGGAAGGATTTCTCACCAGAAAGAGAGTGAGGAGAAGGCATGGAAGCCTTCTCCTCATACAAACCTGGAGGGAGGCGATGGAGCGCAATCACGCGGATAGGGTTGCCCCTCCACCTGTGGACTCGTGGCTGGCACAAATCCACAGGTCGAAGGGCAACGAAAGGTGTGGAGAGAGGCGGTAAAGCCTCTCTCCAAGAGGGCGCTCTAATGAGCGCGAAAGATCATCGGCGACTAGTAACGCTTCAATAGGCTTTCGGCGATTTCGATCTGCCGGGGACCTCCGATCAGTGCGGCCAACAACTCGATAGAATTGCAGGCCGCGGAAGACTCCGCTACTCGCTTTTTGGGCTGATCCGATACCGGCAGATGTCGCAGGCGTGGATCTGGCTCGATGTATGACAGTTGATGCGCTGTCATCACGTACCTCCGTTAATCTGGCGCGTTTCCCGTACCCGCGCCAGGATGTTGATGTCCTGGTACGGGACAGGTTTGTTGCCAGAATTGCGGAGCGGGGAATTACACCACTTTGATGTGCAGCGGTTCGACCCCGGCCTGGGTGAACAGGGCGTAAATCTGCCGCTCTGCCCAGCCAAGATCCTCAGGCCGGTTGCTCAGGGCGTAGCGCCCTTTGTCCAAATGGTCACTCAGTTCGTAAGCATCGGTGGACAGGCATAGGTGGGTAATACGTTCACCTTTCCAGCCCCAATGCACTGAGGCGACATAGGCGCACGGCTTACTGAACGCTCCCTTTGTCATGAGAACGCCTTCCCACCCCGAAGGGTGATTGTCCGGCGTACACCAGATTTGGAAGCCGCCGCTTCCTGCTTCGAAGATGGCTTCGGGCGCGGGGTTGGTGGCGATGTCCATAGCGCGGGCCAAATCCAGCACCGGCTTCATGCGGTGATGTTCGCTGGCGTAGCTCATCATTGGCCCCCGAATCCTTCGGCCAGTTTGGCATCTTTCGACCGCAAAAACTCCAGAAATGCTGCGCATACCGGGTATGTCTCGGCGTGTTGGGTCAGATAGCCGATCAAGGCCTGCTGTGGGGTGTTGGCAGTCCAATAGGATTCGTCGTCTGCCATTGTGTACATTCCCACCGCAGTTACCTGACACGCATTGCAGGGGCAGCAATCGGGATGAGCGGCCAGGTCACAGTCACAATTGTGGCCTGGACATTCAGGCTCGTGGGGATAGTGGGCCTCGGCAGAGTCTACCGGCTCGTGACATACAAAACAGGTTTTGTTCATCATCTTCGAGCTTTTAGGTTGTACCTTGTGCATGGGGTTTACCTCCGTTGAATGTTTGTAGAGAGCTTGATGCTCCCCCTAGATGCTACATCGAAGGATGCGGCATCTAGGGGGCTATCAAACATCCATTGGATGGCGTTGAATTGTGACAGAATAAGCTTCACTGGTGCGAACCTCTGTCACGGGTTACTGCTCCGCTGCTGACAGGGCGTAGATGTCACTCTCTTGCTGCTGCCATACTACGCTTGATAAATGTTCGCCATCATCAAAAGTCAGTATCAGGATGCCCTCGAGATCTTCCAATGTCAGGGGGCTTTGTTCAGGTGCGCAAGAGAGCAGTGTGGTGATGAAAAGGACTACAACGACCAGGAGTGAGGCTGTACTAATATTCTGTTTCATGTAGTGGTTGCCTCCTTTGGCGGCGGGTCTACGGTGACATCCAGGTAGGTGCGCCCCAGAAGTTTGTCGCCGGAGTGGATCATGTAGGTGTAGCGGCCAGGTTCATCGAATGAGAAGGTATCTCGGAAGAGAAAATGATGCGTTCCGCCTTCGCCGACGGTAACATCGCCATCAAACACAGAAACAGGCGCTTCGCTATCATGCTGTACTTCGATTCGGATGGGGTATTTCCCGGCTTCGGCCAGCAATCGGGCAAACATCGTAAAGGGGTAGGACGCGGGCATCTTCCTAAAGTGAATACCGCCAAAGACATCGACAACCGTAGGGCGGTCGCCCAAGCCCATTGTGGCGTATTCGCAGGTGACGAAAATATTGATTGTGGGATAGTTCATAGGATTGCCTCCGTGAAACGAATGCTTGTTTGCATGTGACAGCTAGGTAGCCGTCGATGGGGGAAATTGTCACGAAAACCCGGCTTGACAAGCAACAAAACTGAATTAAAATAACTTCGCATAATATATTTTATGCGAATTAAAAAACGATTTTGATGCGCATAATACCCGATTTTCGGGCAGTTATCCCCAGAAATTAACTTCACATAATTTCAAAGAGGAGAGCACCTTGCAAACCCCTGATAGTATCTACGCTTACGATGCCTATATCCAGATCAATCCTTTGCCGGGCAAGCGACGCATTGCATCGGAGAATACCCGTGCCGGGTATATCAGCGATCTGGCGTTATTTGCACAATGGTTTCAAAATACCAGTGAGCTACCATTTGAGCCAGCGAATATCACCCGTGAGGATGTTCAGGATTACATCGCCTATCTGCGCGCCGTGCAGCAGGCGGCCGTCAGCACGGTGCAGCGCAAGTATGCCAGCATCCGATCTTTCTGCCAGTGGGCTGTCCTTACCGGAAAAGCGCTGCACAATGAAAGCGATGGCGTTTCGCTGCCGTCTGAGCAACAATTAGCTCCAGAGGGCTTAGACCGCCTTCAGAGAGCCGCTGTCCGGCGAGTATTCAATATCCCACCGAAGGATACGCCTACGGCGCAACTGCGCCAGGCGCGCGATCAGGCGATTGTGTTCGTGCTGATGTATGCTGGCTTGCGTATTTCCGAGATCGAGAATTTGCGCCTGGATGATGTCGTTCTGAATGACCGCAGCGGGGAACTGAATATCCGCTCAGGGAAGGGCGACAAGGATCGCACGGCTGCGGTGACCCTGGATGCCCGTAAAGCTCTTGAAGATTGGCTGAGCGTTCGGCCTGAGACGAAACATACCTTCGTATTCACCGGCTTGCGAAAAACGGATAAAGGATACCCGGCGTTGGGGCGCCGTTCTATTCAAAACATGGTCTCGGATGTTGGCCGGGCTGCTGGTCTCGATCAGGCAGGTATCCAGCTTACGCCTCACCTGTTGCGGCATACCGCCGTCTATTTGTGGCGGGAGGAAAATGACCCCTTTGTCGTGGCTGCCCAAATGGGGCATAAGAGCATCGAAACGACCATGCGCTACGGGCGGCCTTCCGGGAAAGACCTGCGCCGGGCGGCGTCAAAGATACGATGATGAGATAGAACTGAGCGTTGCTGTTTTATTCATTTTCGGTCTCTGATTTAGTAAACGTGATAGAATCTAGAGGTAAGCTGTTGTAACGCGAAAGGACGTGAACACCATGCTTAGTAAAACAGTGGATGTTTCAGATAAGAGAATAAAACTTGTGGAGTTGCTTTCCGAAGTACGGGAGGGCCAAGACATCATTTTGATGCACAATGACAAAGCATTGGCGCGCCTTGTGCCGATTTCTCCCGGCACTGACCGACCCCGCACTCCCGGATTGCATCGTGGGGCGATCAAGATGCAACCTGGTTTTGATGAACCTTTGGGCGATGAATTCTGGCTCGGCGCAGCATGAAGTTACTGTTAGATACACACACTTTCATTTGGTGGGATAGTGAGCCTGCACAGTTGTCGGAGCGGGTTTTGGAACTCTGTCAGAACCCAGAGAACATTGTTATACTCAGTGTGGTGAGTGTGTGGGAGATGCACATCAAAGCAGGTTTGGGAAAAATCAGGGAAATTACTTGACATTCAGCACATGCTGATTGGTTGAAATATATGTTTGGAAATTGTCGAATGAGAGAGGGAGGTAATCCCTCTCTCATAGGGTGAAGGCGGTTGGCCTTCGTGTTTCCTTCTTCTCGCTGCCTCTGACCGCAGTCAGACCACAGTTAACAGCGAGTAGAAGGAGACTGATCTGCATAGTGCAGTGAAGTTTCCCGTCTCGCTGTGGTGCGGTCTAACGGGCGTAGCCAAAGGATGAGGAGAAAGAAGAATGAGGAGCGTCACTTCCTCAAATCCCCTTGGGTAATCACGAATTACCAGCAGGCAGCTTTATGGTCCCTGCAAGGGGGAATTGTGACAACATTCATCGAAGCTCATCGAACTCCCGTCACGAAGCAACGGGTTGTTTTCTCCGCTTCGCAAACACAACAACCGATTCGCCGATCACATAAAGGCTGTCTCGAACGGCGTAGATTTCAGTTCCGTTCGGGGGGAGTGTTTCGCCAAGTTCTTCTTTTCCAACGCGCTCCAGGATCGCCGGTAGCGATTGTCGATAGAAATGGATGTGTAAACACCCCGAGACGCGTACCCGATTGCGTTTGTTCAGCACGATCTTCTTGCCGCCAGCCTCGCCGCCTGGAATTCGTATCGTGATATAGTGCGGTTTGCGCTTAGGGAGTTTCCCCTGACTGCCGTTGCTGATGATCTCTGTGAACTCGTCGTACACGGCCAGACGTGCAAACAAGTCGGCTCCGCCGTTCCAGGATCGAGCCACAACCCCCTGGATCATTACCTGGTTCAGGCGTGGGTCGCTGGTAATCGTTCCTAGTGCGGTGACTACGATCTGTGTCCCGACGCGTTTGATCTCAATTTCTGCCCACGCTCTGGCCTGCTCAGTGCCTTCGTAAAACCGTTTCGCTTTCGCATCGTCAAAAAACTGCTGGATTGTTTCTGTGTAAGGATTATCTGCAAGATACCCCTCCACCTGGATTAATTCTCCCGGCTGGATGGTGACAAACTCGCCGTCGATCATGCCATCGGGGATTTTCAGGGTGATATACCGGGGAGGACGGTCTTCGTCTGGGTAGAACTCCAACCGGACAAAGATGTCCTCCCCATAATCCCAAATCCGCTGGACAGTACCAGTGACCTGGGTTCGATTCAAATCAAATTTTTCATCCATTAGGATACCTCCGTAATATGTCAATTAGTCGAACGTCTCATAGTCATATCGTCCAAAAGACCACCAGACTATCCGACTAATCGATTGATTAATATCGTTGACTCAATTGGTAAGGTGCTATCTGGCTATCCTCCCCAGGGGGAGGTCTTTTAGCGAAAGTGAGGGAGAGCGGTCAGCCATCCCTCATCAGGGTACAGATAAAACCAGCATCAAGACGGAGAACGCCGCTCGATGCTGGTTTGGTTTTTTACGCCGCAACAGCTTCGAGGGTTTCCAGGTATGCCCTGGCCTTAGCCTGCATCTTCTGGGCTTGCTCAGAGCGCGCGTTCATGCGATGGGCAGCCCACTCAACATCTTCCCGGCGCAGCTCAGAGAGCTTTTTCCCCTTTGTGTTGGCCCCGAAGGGACACACGTAGGAGCCGGGATCGCCGTTGTTGCTCGCGGGCGCGGGAGTTTTCGGCGCAGGCTGGCCTTCGCTCGGCTTTGACACCGGCGCTTTCGGCGGTTCGGCTCGGGTAGATGGTTTGGAAGTCGGGTATTCGGGATTTGGAGCCTTCTTGACCGAACGATGATCGCGTTTGCCCAGATAGACGGACTGCTGGAAGCCGATATTGCTGACGGCGTTGCCGATAGCGTTGGTCAGTGCGCCCTTCAGTGCATAGGCGTCGTTGGAGTTCTCGCTGCTGCCTGTCGCCGGGACCGTGCAGGTGTAGACGACATTGCCATCCTCCAGCTTGTACCAGAAGTTCAGGAAGCTCAAGGTCACGATGATGACCGTGTACTCCTTGCCCCGGCTGTTGGTGCGCACATCCGTACGGGAGCGGATCGTGCTGGCGTCGTAGTCGTAACCCCAGCCGTAGCCGCACACGCCGAACGTTTCGTTCAAGACCTTGCGCATGTAATTGGGGTCGATATCGGTGAGATCAGCGCCGCCAGGGACCGGCTTGTAGGCCTCGGCAGGAAGTTGCTTATCCAGGCGCATGCCGACCTCTTCGAGCGTCAATCCAGTGAGTGTTTTTGCGTTCATAACTTACCTCCGTTGTGTCCCTGTGTGCAGCCAGGGACAGATCAGTAGTGGATCCATCCCTCCTGCACGAGGGAAAAAACGGGAGGTAAGCCCGTCTTTTCTGCGTATTTGATTTGTAAAGTACCCTGAAATCACCCGGCGAGAATCGAACTCGCCTTCACTACCACAGGGGTGAACCTATATTGAACTCATTTCCATTCTTCGATCCAGAGTGGATCGTCTGGCGTAATCTCATAAATCCTCTTGACATCCAACGTCTTCAAATCTGTGGCGACGCCCTTGTGTTTCGCCAGTTTGCAGTCACCTACTAGTCGCTGCCTGCCCTGCATGTCACCAGCGCACAGTGCCACGTACCCCTGGAGATCATCCAGGTGCTTCCACTTGGCAGGCCGGTCGCGTTTGCCTAACTCGACCTCGACATAATGCGACGCGTCATCTCTCCACACCCGGATGTCGGGGATTGACCGTCCGGCTACGGGGGGCATAACCTCGGTAGACCAACCCCGCGCCCTGGCGTGCATGGCAAAGAGCAGCACGGCCACAGTGTGCGCCTCCATGCGCTCGCCCTGGTGCAATTCAATCAGGCGCTCCCAATCCGACTGTACAGGCTCCCAGCCCAGCATCTGACAAAACTCGCGGCCTTTCTGGGTCAGCCTCACCACTCGCAAAACCGAGTTGATGCCGCTTGTGACCTTGAGAGCATCGGATACCAGAATGCCCGCTTCCACGAATTGGTCAACCGGCTTGCGAATGGAATTCGTGCGCTGGCTCAGTTTTTCCACGGGGGCGATATGCCTGTCCACTTCGACAACGGCGCTCAGTCCCAACGAAGCGATCAGATACAGCGCCATCGAACCTCGCCGCCATCGCAATTCAGACCAGTTTCGTCCGTTCATCATGCGGTTGAAGGCCAGCGGCCTCCCCGGTACGGTAAACCCGAGCAGCGGATTGTCCCCGGTTGGCCGAGAGATATTTTTCGCTGCCGGTTTCTGCCGTTCGTCAGCCTTGGGGCGGACTGACGGCGGAGATTTGACCGACACTATCCCTGTATCCGTCGTACTGCTCAATTGCTGTTGGAGCGTGGCAACTGCGGTTTGAAGGCGCTCCATATTTGCGCGGGCTTTCTGGAGTTCTTCTTCCAACGCGCTCCGTTCTGCGGTTTCTTTAGGCCCGTTTCCGTTATGGAGAACGCTGCTGGGATTCCAGCGATCCGTCGGGGGTACGATTGTAAGGTTCCGATGAATTTGAGAAAAAAAGCTATTCCAATCCTGTGCCGTCCAATACTTCGGCGCTGATGGATCGGCCTGTCGTGCAGCGTCTAACTCGTTGCCAAGAAGCATCTGCGCCAACCTGGTCAGCAAAGCGACATATTGCCGGATGTCGTTCTCTGCCGCCTGGCGCACCTGTCGTTCTGCATCCAGGATGTCGCCCATCGAGCGGGTGTTGAGTTGCGCAAAATCCATTAATGCCCATCTATCAACTCGATAGCCTTTGCCAGCTCATCCTGGGCGTCCATCAGGGCTGAAACGACATCCTCTCGCTCCGCTGCACCCAGCGACCAGGCTTCAACCGCATCCGCGGCATTCAGCAGCGCCTGACGGGATGTTGACAAGCTATACAATGTCACATCATCCAGACCCACGCGCACCCGTTCGGCAACCAGGGAGCCTCGCACCGGATCAGGACTGCCTTCCAGTAAGGGGATTAGCAGATCAGCGGCATCGGTTAGTGTGCGCAATTCGTGTGTGTACGCTGCCCGCTGTCGGATGACCTGCCACTCTGTCCAGGTCAGAACTCGGTTGGGCAGGATCCACCAGCCCAGGGCGCCCAGGATCACCAGGACGGTGAGCGTCAGGGATGCGATTTGCAGCCCCTTCGAAGATACCGAATTGCCAAAGCCGTTGAATTCGATTTCCATAGGTCTTTTCAAAGTGCGTGACTGGCGGGGAGAATGTCCGAAGTGGGCATTCTCCCGTTGCCTCTCGCCTAGCGAAGGATCACCTGTAACCTCCAGGCCACGATGTACACCTTGCGCATGACGTAGGGGGCATATTGCCAGCCAACAGCCAGGAGAACGGCCAATTGAAATGCCATCAGCCACATCCGAATGACCAGGTTTTTGAGCATCCTATGAGCCTCCTTTCGGTCACTGTGACAGAAAGCTGCCGTCTTAGTGACGGGTCAGGCATCCCGCGGGTTGACAGGCTGCCTGACCCGGAGGCCCTTACGTCAAAACACGAATCACCCGGTTACCTGCCAATAAAACGGATCGACGACTCGGACTCTCTAGAAAATGAGATGGTCGTCTTTCCTAGGATCAGCGGCACATTTGCGCTGGATCTGCAAAACACAATTCCCGTGTTGAAATTCGGAGAAACGCTAAGCGAGGCCGAATAACCTCGGCGTCCGGTATCTTCCAGGACTGCCGAGAATGTGCTTTGGGCGATATTGTAGATCGCGCCGCCGGAGAGAAAGCGCGTCTGCCCGGTCTGCTGGTAGTGTTCATAATCCACCGAGGACACAGCCGCATCTTCACAGGCGGCATCGGTGGCCGTTTGGACGTGCAGCGAAATCACCCAGAGGCGCGTACTATCTGCGACCAGCGTCATAACGGGCAAGACCACAAATGCGAAGAAGACCGTCGCCCAAACGATGGACGATCCTTGTTCGTTGGCGCGCATCACCAGCCTTCCGCCCGGAAGAAACTAACTGCCTCACCGCTGATGGTGTCGGCCATCTTGCTGCCGAAGAAGCCGGCCAGCCCTGCAAAGAAGTTCGGCACGGAATAACCCACCCGGATCTGAACCAGGCTGCCGCGTGCGCCTGAGGCGGTCACGTTTACGGTGTAATCGCCGATACTGGA
>CAYFMI010000098.1:0-13086 GCA_964344175.1 uncultured Anaerolineales bacterium | reverse complement strand
TTTATTGGACTTTATGAATCTCGATGACGAAGAACACGATTAAAGCGAATAGAAAATACGCACTTGCGGTGGTGAAAGCAAAGCATTCACCGAATTGCGTACATCCTAACCAATAGAAAAACAACCCCTAACCCATGAGGCCCATTCTAGCAGTTGGGGGTTGCACGATAGTTACAAACTTTGTTTCGTCAGGAAGCCTAAGATGACCGAATTGAGTTCTTCCGGGCGTTCCCAGCAGGTCGCATGTCCGGCGCCGGGGAGAATGTGCAACTCGGCTTGTGGGAGGTTGGCCTTAAGAATCTGCGCGTAAGAAATGCCTTTGAGACGATCGAGTTCACCGACGACGATGCAAACCGGAGCCTGGATATTGGATAGCGAATCACTGAAATCGACTTCGAAGAAAGCCTGGCAAAGACGGGTCACGGCGGGAAAGTCGAGAAGAGCGTAACGCGCTCTCGCCTCCTTGAGGATGGCGCTATTTTTAGCGATCCACTCCGGAGAGAAATTCCAGGGTACGCTAACATTGAAGAAGGCGTCGGGATCTTCGGCCCGGAGGGTATCTACCCAGCTTTCGATCACCAGGCGTAAATCGGGCCTAACTTCGCTGACAGTGTCGATCAGAATTAGGCTGCGCGTCTGGTGAGGGTACTTCAACGCGAAGGCTTGGGCGACTTCGCCGCCGTAAGAGATGCCGGCGATATGCGCATAGTCAATACCCAAGAAAACTAAGAGCGCCGCAAGGTCGTCAGCATGAAGCGCCATGGAGTAGGGGGTGTCCGGATGCTCGGATTGACCCTGGCCGCGGCAGTCGTATTGCAATACACGGTAATGCTTAGCAAGCGGCGCGGTTTGGTAAACCCAACTCGTGGCCGCGTTCATAATTAACCCATTGTTGAGCACAATTACCGGGGCATCTTCGGCCCCGTGTACTTCATAATACAAATCGACCTGATTTACCGTTGCAGTGGGCATGTGCCTCTCCGTAAAATGCGCATAGCCAATACATGCAAACCAACTAATTTTTACAAATCAAATCTCCTGAAATACCAGAAAAACTTTCTTTTGTTCACCCTGGCCGCGTTCAACGAAGGCCGCTTGCACCTGCGTTCCAATGGCAATTTCTTCGGGATGACTGGCATCTACCCCCAGGATCTGGGCGCTAATCCGTAAACCGTTATCGAGTTCGACAATACCAGAGCAGTAGGGGTTGTCGCGCCCATAACCGGCCGCGATCATCGCAGTGGGGGCTATGGCTATGCTGGTAAATGCCACCAATTTGCCGGTGGCGGGTGCTTCCTCCCATGCAAAATCGCTACCATAGCAGTCGGGGCACAAAGATCGGGGAGGCAGGTGCAGCGCATTGCAAGAGAGGCAATGGCTTGCCATTAATTTTTGGTTGGATAAGTGTTCCTGAAAGGAGTGCTGGTTGAAGATGCTGGTGCTCATGGTTATTTCCTCTCGAAGATGTGAACAACGCAAGTTTGGCCGGTTCCGCCTACATTGTGTGTCAACCCCAATGTGGGGTTTCCGGAAACCTGTCGCTCACCGGCCTGACCTCGAAGCTGCTTCCAGATTTCGATGACCTGACCTATCCCCGAAGCGCCAACCGGATGACCTTTCGATTTGAGGCCGCCGGATGTGTTCACCGGCTGGCTGCCGCGCAGGGCGGTTTCGCCCGCCTCTGCCGCTCGATAGCCGCCGCCTGCTGCAAAGAAACCCAGGTCTTCTGTGGCAATGACTTCAGCAATGGTGAAGCAGTCATGCACTTCGGCCAGTTGAATATCCGCCGGGCTGACCCCGGCCATGGTGTATGCCTCTTGCGCCGCCAATTGTGCAGCGCTGAGGGAGGTTAGATTTTTACGGTCATGCAGGGCTACGTCACTGGCCTGGCCTGACCCGATGATGTAGAGGGGTGCCTCACTAAATTGACGGGCAATCTCTTCGCTAACCAGCAACACTGCTGCAGCGCCATCTGAAATCGGGGAACAATCGAACAAACGCATCGGCCAGGCGATGGTTGGGTTGGCGCGCTCGTCTTTCAAAAAGGCGATCTCGTCTTCCCAAGCCGGCAATGGATACCCCTTCGCCTCGGCTTTGGCAATTTTCCCATCCATCACTGAGCGGATGGTTGAGCCGAATTGGGCTTTATCGTTCAGCGCGCCGTTCTCGTGATTTTTCATCCCCACCCGCATAAAGCTCTCCGGAGTCGCGCCGAAACGATGCATATAGGCCGTAGCCATAGCGGCATAGAACCCCGGGAAGGTGAAGCCTGCCGGGACTTCGTAGAGCATATCGCTGGCCGTAGCCAGGGTGTCGGTGACTTCGGCTGTGGGGAGGTCGGTCATTTTTTCGATACCGCCTACCAGCACCACATCATAAAGTCCAGAGGCAATTGCTAAAATACCCTGTCGCAGGGCGACACCACCGCTTGCGCAGGCATCTTCGATGCGCGTTGCGGGGCGCGGGGCCAGGCCGCTCCAGTCGGCCATGATCGGGGCGGTGTGACCCTGTCGCTCAAAGAGATCGCTGGAGTAATTGCCGATGTACAATGCCTCAATATCTTGCGGATCGAAATCTTTATCTACCGAGGCACGCATTTCTTGAAAAGCCTGCACAAACAAGTCGCGCGAGGCCTGGCCGGGAAAAGCGCCAAATTTACTCATCCCCGCGCCTACAATGGCAACGCCGCGGTTGAGTTTTTTCTTACTCATAGAAGTAGTCTCCTTATTGTTTGTTCACAATGAGTCGCTCAATCATTTAGATGCTGATCTCGCAATTCGCGTTTTAGTATTTTGCCCATACCAGAAAGTGGCAGTGCATCCATGATCGCGATTGTTTTGGGGACTTTGTAACGGGCGAGGTGTTCTTGCAAAAAGGCTGTCAGCTCTTCGGGCGTAGCCACCTCACCGGGTTTCAGCACCACACACGCCATACCAACTTCGCCCCACCTTTCATCGGGCAACCCGATTACTGCGCACATATGCACCGCCGGATGCTGATAGAGTGCATTTTCAATTTCCACCGGGTAGACATTTTCCCCACCGGAGATGAACATATCTTTCTTGCGGTCGCGCACGTAGAAATACCACTCGTCGTCATATTCGACAATATCGCCGGTGTGGAACCAGCCATCCTCATCAAGTACGGCGGAGGAGGCTTCGGGGTTGTTCCAATAGCCTGAAAAACCGGACGGCCCTTTGAGGATCAACTCGCCGGGCTGATTTGGCCCCAGGGGAGTGTTGTTCTCATCAACAACGCGTACATCGATGAAAAAATTGGGCCGCCCAATGCTGCCGGCTTTGCGGATGGCATCTTCGGGTGGTAGGGCGAATAATCCCGGCCCGAATTCGGTCATCCCGAACCCCTGCTTAAAGCGGATGCCTTTCTCGCGGGTGTATTGCTCCACCAGCGGAACAGGCAGGGGCGCGCCGCCGCTGGTGCAAAAGCGCAGGCTGGACATATTGGCGTTGGGCCAGTTGGGGGCCTGGGTGAGCGCCTGATACATCGTGGGCACTCCGGCAAAAACGGTTACCTGCTCGCGCTCAATGAGGTCGAGAACCTGGGCTGGCTCGAACTGGCGGGTCAGGATGGTGGTGTTTCCGAAGACAACCTGCGATGAAACATAGGCAAACAAGCCCCCGGCGTGAAAGAGCGGAAAGACACACAGGTACATATCGTCGTGGGTCAGATCATGAATAACCGTGTTAAGCACATTCCAACAAATTTGCCGGTGGCTGATATGCGCTCCTTTAGGCAGGCCGGTTGTGCCGCCGGTGAAGAGCAGACAGGCAGTATCTTCTTTGTGGACAATCTCTGTAGTCACAGGGGAATCTACTGCGCTTTGTAATGTATCCTGATACGGAATGCTACCGGGGATGCCCTGGCCTTCGATGTGGATATAGCGGGTATTGGGTAGTGAATATCGCGCCGCAATTTCTTGAACAGCCTCACTGAAGTCGCCCGAATAGATCAGCACGGTGGGGGTGGTGTCTTCCATGAGAGAGACTAATTCGCGCCAGTGCAGCCGCCAATTCAGAGCTGTATGGATAGCGCCTAACTTCCCGCAGGCATAAAACAGATCAAGGTGTTCGATGCCGTCGCGGGCCAGTATGGCGACCCGATCTTGAAAGCCGATTTCGGCAACGTCTTGGAGCCAGTTCGCCAGACGGTTGACGCGCCGGTTCCACTCTTGATAGGTCAAGCGCAATTCGGGTGATTTACCGGCGTCGATGATGGCGAGCTTGTCGGGGGAGTAAAGCTCACGTCGTCCTAAATAGTCGCCAATATACATGCTTCACCTCCAAAGAACTTGCACCGCAAATAGGGTTCAGAATTGCAATTGCGGCCTGTTCAACTTTGCTTATTCGAAATCAATAGATTTAGCCTTGAAGAACTTTCTCAGCGTGGGCCAGAATATATCTGGTCTTTCCATATAGGTCATATGGCCGCATTCGGGGATCATGATCTGGCGGCTATTGGGCAAAATATCGACCATCTTACTTTGCTGCCAGGGCGGAATGGCGCGATCTTGCTCGCCGGTGAGAATCAGCGTTGGGGTCATCACGCCCCGATAGGCGTCGGGGTCATCATCAATATTGGCGAAGAAGGGATTCTGGGCCTCGGTCAAGCGCACCAGGCAGTATTTCCTATCCTTGTAGCGGTCATAGAACTTGAAGCGCCCCTTCTCCATAGCCTCGCCATAAATTTTGCGCGAGATATTCTCTCCGAAGGTCTTTTCATACAGGTATTGGGTGTAGATGTCAAAGACTTCGTCGGTGGCATGGTAGAAGCGCAACGAAATATCCTGATACATCTGGAAGAGGGTTTCACGGGTCAGCAGGATGCCGGAGAGGGTCAGGGTGAGTAGGCGATCCTGATGCAGACGCCCTAACTCAGCAGCGATGAACCCGCCATAGGAAACGCCAATCGGATGAATTCTGTCCACGCCGATCTTGTCCATAACGGCAATGAGATAGTCGGCAAGGCGGTTGATGTAGTATGGCTCATCTTCCTGGGAGGATGCCCCCTGCCCAAAGTAATCGTATAGCAGGATGTCGTAATCGGGGTGCAGAAAAGGAACCGTGCGATACCAGGATTTCGTCAGCATGGCCAGGCCGTTGAGGAAGACAACTACTTCTCTCTCGCCGTTGCCGAAATATTCCCAATAAATCTGGCGAGTTCCGCCTTCCACCTTGATGAAACCGGTTCTGCTTGGGGTAAACGTATTGTTCTTAGACATAGCATCCAATATTGTGTGAGAAGCAGGATGGCGAATTGCCTACATCCGGCCTCCGCCGTTCAGCTTCAGCCTCTCCATTGCCATACCGATGCGGCCATGCTGATGCCGCCGCCACTGGCGCAGAAGAGGATTCGTTCTCCGGGTTTTGGGCCGCGGCCCTGTTCAATGGCATCATCCAGCGCCATGATGACACAAGGCGAGCCGGTGTAACCCCATTTATCCATGACCCAATGCGTTTTCTCGATTGGCTGACCGAGCAATTCCATCATCGCTTCGATCGTACGCAAGTTAAGCTGAGTGAGTAAGTAGAGATCAATGTCGTCATAGCTCAAACCGACTTTGTCGAGCGCGCCCTGGATCAGTTTAGGCCAGTATTCGGTGTTGAAGGTTTTGGGAAATTTCTTAACGAACTCCACCACTGGAGGGCCGTATTGGCTCATATTCTCCGGGGTGATCGGGCGATGCACGCCGCCGCTATAAATGCCCAACGCATCGTGGAACTCACCCCTGGCAAGCAGACTGCTGGCAAGAAAGCCGGGTTGTTCACCCGCGCCCAATAAGGCGGCCCCGGCGCCATCGGCGAAGAGGTTGGCGGTCTTTTTATCTTGTAAATTTAGATAGCGACTCATGCCATAGCCCCCAGCGACCAACACATAACGGAAGTTCGGCTCGGTCGCCAGATAGCGCGCCCCCTGGTCGAGGGCGGTGACCCATCCGGCGCAGGCGCTGTTGACATCGTAGCATCCGGCATTTTCTGCGCCGAGTTTGTGTTGTACTACAATGGATGTGCTGGGCGAGAGATAGTCGGGTGTGTCGGTTGAAACAATGATCAGATCAAGTTCGTCAGGGCTGACACCCGCTTTGGTAAGCGTTTTTTGGGAGGCCGCGACGATCAGGTCTGACGTTGTCTGGTCGTCGCTCATCCAACGCCGCTCGCGGATGCCGACATTATTAAGCAGCCACTGGTTTGTAGATACGCCGAGGAGTCGGTCTATCTCGGCGTTGGTTACCACGCGGTCGGGAACATAACTTCCCGTTGAGAGGATTTGTGCGTAACGAGACATGGGTAAGGGGTGCGCACTACGTTCCCACGACAATGCCGCCATCCACGCGCAGGGTGACGCCGGAGATGAAGGCAGCTTCATCGGATGCCAGGAACAAAAAGGCGTTGGCGATATCGCGCGGTTCGCCCATGCGCCGCAAGGGTGTTTTTGCAATCATGCCGTCGAGGACTTTCTCAGGCATTTGTTTGACCATTTCGGTGAGGGTAAAGCCCGGCGCAACCGCATTAACACGGATATTGTGACGCCCTAATTCGCGTGCCCAAACTTTGGTCATGCCAATCACGCCGGCTTTCGAGGCCACGTAGTTGGTTTGTCCAAAGTTGCCATCCAGCCCGACGATAGAGGTTGTATTTAAGATCGCGCCACTGCCCTGGCGGATCATGTAAGGCGCTACGGCCTGGGCGCAGTTGAAGACGCCCTTCAAGTTGACATCAATCACCAGGTCGAAATTCTCTTCCGACATTTGCCCGGCCAGTTCACCCTCTTTTACTTTGACAAACAGCCCATCGCGCAGCACGCCGGCATTGTTAATCAGCACATCCACGCGGCCATGTTTCTCTACTACTGCATCCACCCAGGCCTGTACTTCCTGCCGGTCGGCGACATTGATCTTGTAGAATTCGCCACCCCACTCTGCCGCGGCTTTCTGTCCGGCATCTTCGGCCAGATCGCAAATAATTACCACCGCCCCTTCTTCGGCGAAGCGCGCCGCAGTGGCTTTACCAATCCCGGCTGCTGCGCCGGTAATCAGACATACTTTATCTTTCAGTCGCATTTCGATCTCCTTGAACTTGAAAACTTTGAGGATTACCACATAGTAATAATGATGATAACAAATTCTACTCGTCCGCGGCCAGTTGCTCTAAGGGGACAAATGTCTTAATAAATTCAACCGCTTCTTGCCAGTTCAGGAAGACTCGCTCTTCATCGCTCTGAATATGCCGAATAGCTCCGCGAAAGGTCGGTTGATTTTGCCTCTCGGCAGAGTGATCTCGCACGAAGCGAAGGACAAACGACGCAATATTGGGCCGGGTTTCATGCATCATCCGGCAGTCTCCTGAAAAACAAAAAGCCCATCGCCTACAGAATAGCAAGGGGCCGTAACGAGTGGGTTACAAATTGACTTAATTTGCGGTTAACTGCTGGTAGAGATCTTCGGTTTCTTGCGCCGGAGAGACATCTAGCTCGGAATGCAGAATCTCGACACATCGTTGGTAGGTACGCGCAATTTGGCCGTGGTCGCCAAGCTGGTTATAGGCCAGCATCAGGTGCCGATAGGCGCGTTCCCAGCAGTTGTCGTATCCAAGAATGCGTTGGCAAAGATGAATGACGTCCTCGGCTTGCTGATTCTTTAAATTGATTTCGCAGTATTGATCGGCGGTTTGCAAGTACAACACAGCCAGATGCTCTCTCTCGGCGGCAGACCAGGTTTCATAGCGTGAGTCAGGCAAGTATTCCCCTTGATATAAATCTAATGCGGATTGCATACGGGACGCGGCCCTGGCAGGATCCTGCTCAAATAGAGTCTCGGCCTCCCGCACCGATTCCACAAATTCATCTACGTCCATCCAGATATCCGCGCCAGGACGCAGGCTGTAGGTTGTCCCCTTGCGCAGAATATAAGCCGACTCGCTGCCCGCGGTGCGCTCCGGTTCGAGTACGCCATAGAGGGTGCTGAGGGCAACCTTGAAGTTGCGCTGAGAAATACTTGGCTCCACCCCAGGCCAAAGGTGTTCGCAAAGCTGTTCCCGGGTGAGGGGGGTGTGCCGGTGGGTTATCATCAACTGGCAGAGCTGGCGCGTTTTCTCGCGGCGCCAGCCGCTATGCGGAATCTCTTGCGTGCCGCGCCAGGCCTGGAAACTCCCCAGGGTGTAAAATTTCAACTGATAACCGGGGTGGTATTCAATATGGGGCAGCCCTATCTCTTGAAGTAATTTTGCGGGATACGTTCCCTCCCAGCCCTGGGTGCGTGCCAAAATCAACAATGGCACTAACACGCGTTCGTTGGGCACGCCAAACAATGTGGGACGGGTGAAAACAAAATCATACCCATGCTGGCGGCAAATTGAAAGTACATTGGGGAATGTTTGCGAAAGGCGCTCGAAATCGCCCATGCGCTGCCAGCCCAGGCACAGCCATAGCCGGGCGACATTCGTACCAAAGGGATCGCTGCATTCACGGAAGCCGCGCACGGCCTGTCCCAGCCAGTCGGCTGCGGCATTGTATTCCTCTGCCAGCGTCAGGTTTGCGCCCATGGTCATGCGCACCAGCGATGCGTTCCACTCATCACCGGCCAGATTCGCCAGTTCGATGCCTGCTTCGGCAATTTTGAACGCCTCTGGCAAATCGCCCTGTTGCCCGTAGGTTCGACACAGCCCCCAGTAGGCCTCCACGCGCAAGCGTGGGATTGCCAGCGAGCGGCTGATTTCGACAGCCTGCTCAAATTTTTTTCTGGCGTTGCGGAAACGCTGGGCGTCTGGCAGCATAAAGAGGGCGTGCCCCTGACGCATGCAGCCTACGGCGGTGACGAAGGGCGAATTTAGATCTTCGCCGCGCTGAGTTCCGATCAGCGCAGCCTGATAAGCGGCATCGGGTTCGCCGCGCATCGCATAGATCAGCGAGAGCAATAACTGTGTTTCGCGGTGGGCGCGGGGCGTGTGAACGGGGTCTTGCCGCTCGCTTTCGGCCAGTTCTTCAAGCCGCTGCTGGGCTGCGGCCAACTGCCCGGTGCGCAGGAGTACGCGTATTTCTAGCTGTGAATCGGCCGGTCCTTCACGCCGCAGGGCGTCGGCCTGTAGGCGAAGGCGCTCGGCTTGCTCCACTTTTCCGGCGTTGAGTTTGTTCTCTGCCAAAAGCTGATACAGGCGCGACTGGGCCTCGCGGTCGGCAGTGCCATCGCTCAGGCGTAGAGCTTTCTGAAGCAGCTCCTCGGCACGGCTGGGGCTGACGGTGTCCAGATAGACGCGCGCCTGGCCGCGCAGCGCCCGGCCTAATCCCTCGGTTTGCCCGCGTTCCATACATAAGGCCTCGGATTGTTGATACCAGCCCAGCGCTTCTTGGAAGCGGCTGTGCAGGCGGGCCAGATCGCCCAGGTAGGTAAGCAGCGCCGGGTGCTGGTGGAGGATCTCGGGAGATAAATTATCTAAATACGCTGCCAGTGTATCCAGTCGCCCCATCGCTAAAAGTTTTGCGCCATACTCAATCAGCAGTTCCGCTGCCAGATGCTGCTGATCGGCCAGGAAAATATGATAAATTGCTGCATCAAGGTCGCCATTCTCGCGATAAAAAGATGCTGCTCGCGAGTGCCACCCCCGGCTGTCTTTGGGGCTGGTTTGTTGGCGCAAGAAGCGATGGAAAATTGGATGATAGCGTAAACCGTCTTGGCCAACCTCGGCGATGAACAACTCATGGCGGCGCAGGGCGTCCATAATAATGCGGCTGTCGTCACTTTTTCGCAGGTTGTCACAAGCAGCGGGAGTCATTACCCGCAACGTCGCCGTAATGCGCAGGAATTCCTGAATATCGGCGGGCTGCTGGTTGAGGACCTCATGGGTCAGCACCTCGAAGAGGCTGCCCAGGGATTCGCTCTGCCGGTTGACCAAATCATCAACCGAGGCGACCACGCCGCTGCGCAAACTCTGCCAGGCCAATTGCAGGGCAATGGCCCAGCCTTCTGTGAGTTGAAACAAACTGGCGACCTCGCTATCGCGTAGCGGATGCTGATATTGCTCTGTAAAGAGTTGACGGATTTCCGCCCGTGTGAATTTTAACAAGTTTTGGTCAATTGCTAAAACATCGCCATGCGATTGCCAGCGCGGCAAATTGGGCAGCTTTACAGGCAGGCGCGAGGAGAGCAAGATCTTCAAATTTGCGGGCGCCAGGCTGACCAGCCGATCAAGGGCCTGGGCAATTTCTACACTTTCAAAGATGCTGTGAATATCGTCCAGAATCAAAAGGGTTGTTTCGCTCAATCCGTTACTTAAAGCATTAAGATATTGGTGGATCACCTCCACCATTGGAATGCGATTTTGAACGTTATCCCAGCCTTCGAGCAGTGGGATGGGAAGTTTTTCAAGGTGGGGGAGGGCGAACTGCGTGGCATGAAATAAGTGCAACAGGAAAACAAAAATATCGCTATCATCCTCGGTGACCTGATACCAGATCACCGGGCGATTCTCGCGTGCCAAATAGGCCAGTGAAGTGCTTTTGCCAAAACCAGCGCTGGCCTGGATAACCGTCAGGCGGAAATGATGGACATCCTGAAGGGCTTGCATAACCCGTGGCCGATAGACGGCGCGTTTTGGCAGGCTGGGTGGTGTGATTTTCGTTTGAATAACCTGCGGAATGAACATGAGCCTCAAGAATAGCCTATGGGATGAGCGGGGCTTGATATGCTGCGTGTTGATTATACCTGACCAGGGGGGCCTGATCTGTTAAGGTCCCCAGCGCGGCTGCCAGTCGGGACGAGGGTTTGTTGTAATGCGGGTTACCTGACTTCCATCGGGGCGCATGATGTAAATTTCGTTCTACTAAAACTCCCGCGACCACTCTTTTAGCCAGCGTTCGACGACGACCTTCGTTTGGGTATAAAATTCTACGGCATGGCGGCTTTGACCGTGCAGTGTGCCGAAGAAACTGTTTTTCCAGCCGCTAAAGGGGAAGAAAGCCATCGGAGCGGCGACACCAATATTAATGCCGATATTCCCGGCCAGGGCTGAGTGGCGGAAGTGCCGGGCTGCACCGCCGCTGTTCGTGAAGATACAGGCCATATTGCCATAATCGCTGCCGTTAACTATGGCAATAGCCTGATCGAGATTCGCGACATGCATCAACGCCATGACCGGCCCGAAGATTTCGGTGCGTGCCATTTCGCTCTGGGGAGAGACGTTTTTCAGAATGGTTGGGGCAATAAAGTTTCCACTCTCGTATCCCGCTACGCGCCCCCCTCGTCCATCCAATAATAGTTCGGCGCCGTCTTCGACACCCTTTTGAATGATGCCCTCGATGCGGGCTTTGCTCTGTGGGGTAATGACCGGCCCCATTTGGGTGTTTTTATCCAGCCCATAGCCAAGCAGGCGTGTACTGGCTGCTTCTTTGAGCAACGGGGTGAAGACCGTTTGAGCCTCGCCCACTGCAATGATATTGGCGGCAGCCAGGCAGCGCTGACCGGCATTACCGAAGACGCTATCGGTAACAATGCGGGTGGTCATTTCAATATCTGCATCGGGCATAATCACCAGGGGGTTCTTAGCGCCGCCCTGGGCCTGGACGCGCTTGCCGTTGGCCGTCCCCCGGCTGTAGACGTGTTGGGCCACCGGTGTGGAGCCAACAAAGCTGACGGCTTTAACGCTGGGATGATCTAGAATGGCGTTGACGGTTTCTGCGCCGCCGTTTACCAAGTTAACCACACCGGCAGGCAGGCCGGTTTCTTCGAGCATTTCCATAGCAAGTTGCATAGTCATTGGGCAGCGCTCAGAGGGTTTGATAATGGTGCTATTCCCCGTAGCGATGGCGTAGGGCAAGAACCAGAAGGGAATCATCCCCGGGAAGTTGAAGGGCGCAATAATGGCGACCACCCCCACCGGTTGGCGGATCATTAGTTCATCAATGCCGCGGGCAATATCCTCCGAAATATCCCCTTGCATTAAGGTGGGGATGCCGCAGGCAACTTCGACGTTTTCTATTGCCCGGCGCATTTCGCCACGCGCTTCGCCAATCGTTTTGCCATTCTCTTGTACGATCATGCGGGCCATGTCTTCGAAGCGCGTCTCCATCAACGCTTTGAGCTTAAACAAGTATTGAATGCGCTCGGTGACCGGCGTATTCTGCCAGGACGGAAAAACTCTGGAGGCCGCTTGTACCGCAACGCCGACATCGGCTACGGGCGAAAGGGGCACTTTTGCAAGCACTTCAGCCGTGGCCGGGTTCACCACATCCAGATATTCGCGGGCTGAGGCTTCAATCCATGAACCGTTGATATAATTTTTAAGTTTCTTGGGCATGATTCTCTCCGTTTGTGGGGGATGCTTTGCAGCATAGTATCATCACAGTTTTGCTCAGTCAACGGCTCAACGCGGGTATTATCGTAAACTCAGACTATGGTAAGATGAGCACATGTTCAAACCCATTCACTGGAAAACCTTCCCCCGCGATTTTATCGTCATTCAGTTTGGCTTTGCTTTATTTGGATTGTCAATTGCAACGCTGATTCGTGCCAATTTGGGCATTGGCCCCTGGGGGATTTTGGAAGTGGCCTTATCGCAAATAACCGGCCTGACGCCGGGCACAATGAGTCAGATCGTCGGCGCAGTGGTGTTGTCGGGGTCGCTTATGGTTCAAGAGCGGATTGGCTGGGGGACGTTGGGGAATATCTTGTTTATTGGTCCCTGGGAAGACCTGGCTTTGTTCTATATCCCTTCGGTAACAGATAATTTTCCCCTTCAGGCGGCAATGCTCCTGGCCGGGATCTTCTTGATGGGATTGGCGACGGCGATTTACATCGGGGTGGACGCTGGAGCGGGGCCGCGCGATAGCTTAATGTTGGCATGGAAGCGCATCAGCGGCTGGAGTTTGCGCGTGGCGCGCGGTAGCATTGAGGCGACTCTTGTTTTGGTAGGGTGGCTACTGGGAGGGCCCGCAGGAATCGGGACAGCAATCTTCGCAATACTGATTGGCCCGGCGGTGCAATGGAGTTTCAAGTTGTTTAATGTGCAACCACACCGGCCCACAGCGGAAGAAGCGGGAAGATGAAAGATATTCCGAAAATAGGGGTGTATGGGGCGC
>CAYFMI010000097.1:0-13131 GCA_964344175.1 uncultured Anaerolineales bacterium | reverse complement strand
ATTCTTCCACCACTACCAGGTCCGTTAGGCCCTAGAGTTGATCTAAGTTTATCAGCTAATTGAGATGGAGAGATCGAGAGTTCTGTAATTTTTTTCCCAATATCCCAACTGGCATAAGATAAAACATAGTCTTCCCAAGATGTCCCGAATCCTTCGTCTATATTAAGTACACTTTGACCAATATCATGCGCGATATTTGCAATTACTCCAATGCCAACACCAACACCTCCCATAAACTGGTTGCCAGGCGTTGCCACATTTACGATATTTGCCCAGGCATGGAAAGGTTGATTGTGCGTATCACGGAAATCTTTATGAAATCCAGTATCGGCAAATTGAGGTTTGCCTCTATTTGCTTCACAATCACGTGTTTCCCGACCCAAGCCAGCACAGCCATCTTTATTTATTAATCCCGCATCTACGAGAGTAAGTGGCCCTGTTGTCTCGACGCCAACAAATATTTCTGTCAGAGTGGGTAAAATTCCACTATTCCAATCATCTCCATAGATGGTAGCTCCCCAATCCGCAATCTGTGCCATTGCTTCTAAGTCGTTTTTCCCTCCCAAGTTACCTAATATTATCTCAGCACGTCGAATTACTATCTCTCGTTTCCATTGATCCTCATTATAGAGTTTATTATCTAAAAGAGCAGGATTATTCTTACAGACACTAGGTGGACAAATACCTTCGACCATAGGGCCAAGTGGCCAATGCCCGCTGGGATCGACGAAATTGAGCGGCGAGTTCTGCACATAGCTATAGCGATTGAAGCTCTGCGGATTGCCCGGATCGGGGATCAGGGTATCGGGCTGCGTGAAGCGGCCTAAGCGGCTTGAGTAGAAACGTGCTCGGTAGTCTATGAGTCCAAAGTCCGTGCCGCGCTGGCCGGTGAAACTGAAGTCGGTTTGGGTAACGCCCGGATCGAGCCGCGCCCCGCCAAAGGGGTAATAGCGCTGCTGACTCAAGACCGTTCCGCTGGCATCCACAACCGCCGAGACGGAGCCGAGGCCTGTCCTGAGCCTGCCGAAGGATGATCGGTTACCAGATATTGTGCCCACAAGCGACCCATCCCCTAGCCCCTTCCCTCCAGGGAAGGGGGACTCGTTTTGAGTTTATCAACGATCGTTTCCAAGACCTGGATGAATCCATCGATGATCTGCTGTCTGCGAAAATGCCAGCCTGCTAATCGCTTTGCTCGCAGCCTGTTCCACAAACGCCGTTCGCCGGGGGTCATCTCTCGTCGCAATTCTCGGGCACGTTCCCGTTTTTCCTGGCTGACCTCTTGACCTGTGATGATGTTATTCGTTCTCATGCGCGGATTGTATCCTCGGTAAAGCGGCCTCTCTTACTTGTCGCCAAACTCCCCCTTCCAGGTTGGAAGGGGGCGGGGGGGTAGGTCGCATGGGCCCCCAACGGGAGACGGGCGGTACTGGTGAAGCCGGTTCGCTCGTCTTTCAATTTGGGGAAGAAGATCGTTGAAACCAAACATTATTTCCCATTACTTATTGCAAAATATAACATCAATATTCCTGCACCCCAGCAAATGACCACAGTCAGTATACCAACGAATACTGGAATCTTGCCTTTAATGGTTTTCCCAAAGTAAAAACCTGGCGATTCGCGCCGAACAATCTGAGCGAATCCGCTAAGACTTGCAAAAAAGCATGCACAAGCTATTGCAAAGTAGTTATACCCAGGTGCAATATTTCTGTGAAATATCTCCTTAGAAACAACAGCTATTGATATCAGTAATCCTACTGCTATAACAGGTGGCAGGTATGCTAGGGCGAATATATCAGCTGTATATACGATGTTTTTTAAATTTTCTATTATTTTTTTCATTTGCCTTTATCTCTCGTATCCATCAAGGAAATATTCCAAGGTTGAAGATTGGGAATAGATAAGGATTTAAAGTATTTTTGATAAATTTTTCACCTGCAATTGTAACAAGTGAAGACCCAGCGAGGTATGCTCCACCCATTACCACTGGTCCAGCAGGGGTTGCAATAGCACCGGCAGTCCCTCCCGCCAAGGTGGCTAATCCATCTATTGCCCAAGTTTCAAGACCCACAGCAATAGCTCGACCATATTTTTGCTCTGATGATAAACCTGGTCGCCAGTCATTATCTCGCTGGAACTGATCTCTACCAGCAAAGAATCCTTCTATAGGTCCTGTTGGTAGTGATAGTCGCAAATACTTCCACCCTCCCTTTCGAGAAACTTCATAAAAATTATAAGCATCTATACCACTAAAGACTGGTGACGCAAATTCGTCCCAAAATACACCTAATGAATCAAGGCTTGGGCGGTTATCTGCTTCAACTGATGTTGAATCCATGAGAAGATCACTGATGTAACCTTCAGGTGGTAAATTGGGAAGTGTTGGCACACTCGGAACTGGATTCTCAGGCAGATTTTCATCTTCTTCTCCGCCTCTCAATCCTAAATCATCAGCTGTTTTCGTGTTTACACTATCAGGATCATGATGAGTTCGAGCTATCCAGCAATTCTGGGTGCTGCCACAAACGCCATCAATCAATGGGATATATCGATGCCCGCTCGGATCGACGAAATTGAGCGGCGAGTTCTGCACATAGCTATAGCGATTGAAGCTCTGCGGATTGCCCGGATCGGGGATCAGGGTATCGGGTTGCGTGAAGCGGCCAAGTTGTTGCGAATACCATCTCGCATTGTAGTCGGCCAGGTCCACTGCGGCCAATCCGCGCTGGCCGGTGAAGTAGAAGTCGGTTTGAGTAACGCCGCAAAAGATCAACGCAGGGCATCCACCATCAAGGCTGCGAAAAGAAAGGCAAGGTACATGCTGGAGTGGCGATACATCTTCCAGGCCAGTTTGTTGCCGCCGCGTTTCCAGACTTTCCAGGCAGAAATGAGCAGCCAAATGCCCAGCAGGCCTGCCAGCACCAAATAGACGCTGCCGCCCAGGCCGAAGATTGGCAGTAACAGGGTCAACACCACCAACTCTACCGTATAGATGAATATTTTTGTGCGGGTTTCTTTCTCGCCGCGTACCACGGGCAGCATGGGAACGCCGGCGCGGGCGTAATCGTTGCGCCGCACAATGGCTAAGGCCCAGAAATGGGGCGGAGTCCACATGAAGACCACCGCAAAGAGGAACAACGCCGGGATGTTGAGACTCCCGGTAGCCGCGGCCCAGCCCACCAGTGGCGGGATGGCTCCGGCACCTCCGCCGATGACAATATTCTGCACGGTGGATTTTTTCAGCCAGATACTGTAAATGAAGACATAATAAATCATCCCCGCCAGAGACAGCAGCGCAGCCAGCAGGTTCACAAATGTGGCCATCAGATAAAAGGATGTCAGCGTCATCGCCACGCCGAATGCCAGGCCTTCGCCGGGGGTCAGCCGGCCAGATGGCAAGGGCCGTTCTTGCGTGCGTTGCATTTTAGTGTCATCGCTGCGGTCAATATACTGGTTAATGGCTCCGGAGCCGCCCGCCGCCAGAAAGCCACCCAACAGCACCCAAAAGGTCAGGGTGGCCGATGGCCAGGCTTTGGCGCCAATGACCATGCCTGCATAGGTAGTCACCAGCAGCAGGGCAACCACAATCGGTTTGGTCAGCGTCAAAAAATCACGACCAATATTCTCGCGCCGAACAGCTTCGGCGGCCTCAAGGCGTTCTTCCCCGCGTCCCCGCGCAGCCCGTCCCACAAAATACACTTGCATGAGCAGCGCAATCCATACAGCTGCCGCAGTAGCCGCGTGCAGGGCTGTCAAATGGATGGGAAATTCACGCGTGACTTTCAGCGCCCCAAGCATAGCTTGCAGCAAGTAGAGGGCGGCTGTTGCAGTTGTGGCGACCAAGATGGGGGTTTGTGTGCGCTGTGAGCGCCAGGCTCCGCGCAGCAGAATCAACATCAACACGCCGACCAACCCAACGGTCAAACGATGGACGACCTGGATCCATTCCAAACCATTTGCAGGCAGGTTGAAGCCAGTCCCGCACAACGGCCATCCTCCACAGGCATTTGCGGCGCCGGTCAGCCGCACCAGCAGGCCGCCTATCAACAGGATGAGCATGGCGCTCAGAGTTAGCAAAGAAAGCCGGGCGAAGGGGGCGCGAAATTGCGAGGTGAGGAAAGCGTTTTTTTTCATGGTGTGTTCTCTCGACGAATGTACATTGGATACCCAATACCCAGAATTGCGGCGAAAATAAACCACTGCACGGCATAGCCGAGGTGCGGCCCTTCGCTCAGGTCGAATTCGGGCAGGCTGCGGTAGGGGAGTTGCCAATGCTCGGCATCAGGGGCTTGCAGGATATAAATATCCAGTAATGGATAGGGCATTTGCTGGGCGATATTGGCGATGTTAACGAAATTCCAGGCCCGAAGGATTTCTCCCGGTTGTGGTGTGGGGTCAGGGCGCCCCCCCAGGGTGGGCACTGCCTGCGAAAGGCGGATCAGACCCTCGATGACAACCGGCCCATCGATCTCATAGGCTGACCAATCGCCGGATTGATAAGCATCCAAAGGAATCCAGCCGCGATCGACCAGAATCGCCCGGTTGCTCCCAGCCAGGATCAGGGGGGTCAGCAAGTGTACCCCCGGTTGATCTTCCCAGGCCTGGTTACGGATAGCGACCTCGCGGCTGTGATCGAATTCGCCGCTTACCGTAATGGCGCGGAATTCCATGCTGGTGAGATCATCGGCATGGGTGTCTGTGGTCAGCTCAAATTGCGGCGCGGCAGACACTTGAGTGATATGGGCGTTGAAAGCCCGGCGTTGCTCCAGGCGGTCTAGCTGCCAGAAACCTAAGCGGATCATCACGGCAACGGCCATCGGCACGATGAGCGTGGGGAGTATCCAGCGGCGGCTGAAGAGAATTTTGAACATTTTTTGTTTTTTAGGGGACGCAGATAAACGTGGATTTACGCGGATATTCTTGAATTCGGCACTTCACGATTTTATCCGCGTTCATCCGCGTCCCTATTTTTACCCACCGGAAAAACCAACAGGCTGTACACAAAAAAGAACATGGCGGTTGGCGGTGTAGCCAGAGCGAAGGCCGTCAGCCGGGAGCGGGCCGAGGTGCGCGTGCGCACATCAAAATTCAAAAATTTAGAGGGCGTAAAGGTGCAGCCCAGGGTATATTTGTTGGCGTCTTCCATTTGCAGGCTGGCGCTGCTCCCGGCAGGGATGTAGAGCGGGCCGAGTTCGTGGTCGGTCTGATCCTGGTTCACCACCAAAAGTGTATCACCGATGACGAAGACCATTTCATCAGGCAGTGCTAGCGGCTGCCCACCGGCGGCGATCTCTGCTGCAGTTCCCGCAGGAATAACGATTGCGATGGTTTCGGGGGCGCGGTCGCTCTTCTCTTTGAGGAGAAGATGCGCGCCTTCGTTGATGATCCCAACAAAGGCCAGGGCAACTAGAAAGACAATCAGCAGGCGTTTAGCGTAAGGGCGGATTTTTGAGTTCATCATCAGACAGGGGGCGGAAGGCCGGAGACAGGAAATTCCTGTCATCCGTCTTCGGTCATTGGTCAGCGGGTATCTCTTTTAGTAAATGCGTTAAATCTTCCACCATCGCTTCGGGGGACATGCCGAAGGGGAAGGTCAGGTGCAGATTTCCGTTGGGGTCGATGACGTAGATGCGCGCGGTATGATCCATTAAGTAGCCCGCCGCGCTGCCGACTTCTTTTTTCTCGGCATAGACTCCATAGGCTTTGTAAACCGGTTCAAGTTCGGCGCGTTCACCGCTCAGGCCGATGAAGTCAGGATCAAAAGTGGTAACAAATTCGGTCAGCATTTCCAGCGTATCGCGTTCTGGATCCACAGTAATGAAGACAAAGCGAATGTCATCGGCCTGCTCACTCAAAAGCGCTTTGATTTGCTTGAAATCATACAACGTTGTGGGGCAGACATCGGGGCAGTGCATATACCCGAAGAAAAGCAGCACGATCTTTCCGTGCTGCTCACCTAATTGAAAGGTTGTGCCTGCGCCCGTCTTTAGCGTAAAATCGCTGGCCGGGGCAGGTGGGTCAATCAGTGATCCTTGATAGGTATAAGGCTGATTGAAGAAATGCGCTCCAGCAACAATAGCAAAACCTAACGTCAGACCGATGAGTAATTGCAGCAGTAACTTTTTAGGCATGATTTTGCGAATCCAGGACTCGGTGTTTGGCAGCCAATTGACAGGAGGGAATGGATGCCGAACACCGAGTCTGCTTTATCCCGCCACTGTGCCAATTAGATAAAGCGCCGGGTAGAAGAAAATCCACACGACATCGATAAAGTGCCAGTAGACTGCAGCAGCTTCGACTTGCCAGTGCTTCTCGGCAGAGTAGAGGCCTTTGCGCCCATTGCGGTAGACAATTGCCAGGAAGATCACGCCGGTGAGTACATGGAAGGCGTGCATCCCGGTCATCATGTAGAAGATGGCGCCATGTGCGCCATCTCCCGGGCCAAAGGGGGCTAACTGCCACTCCACGCCGACAACGCCAACCAGGAAGACGACGCCTAAGATCAGGGTGATGAGTGTGCCGTTGAGGAAGGCTTTTTGGTCTCCGTGGGCGATAGCCGTCTCAGCGCGGTTCATGAAGAAACTGCTCACCAGCAGCAGCACTGTGACAATCAACCCCAGCGTTTGCTCCAGGTGAGGGCGGGTGTTCCCCAAAAGATAGAAGCGCGACACCAGCAGCCCGGCGAAGACGAAGCTATCCGAAAGTAGGAATAACCATAGGCCCAGGCGGTTTGTGCCGGTTTTATACACGTAAGATGAGCGGTAATCGGATGTATTAGTGGTCATGGCTGCCCTCCTCGGCAAACAGGCGCGGCAGGTGCATATAATGTTGCACAACAAACCAGGCTTTGATGACGGCGATGATGACTAATGCCGACCACCAGGGCGCACCCACTGCGGCGATAGCGAACTCGCCAGCCGTCAGCACGGCCAGGATGATAAAGACATAAACGCCGAATTGTAGTGCTTTCTTCTTTTCGTTGTTATCCATTTTTTTCCTTATTTGGGACACGGATTGCACGGATTTTTGGGATGAAAAATTACAAATTCGTTTCCATCGATGAAATCCGTGTACCACTTAATCTGCGGCTGAGGCCTCGGGAACAGAATCGAACTTCACGAAGCTGGAACCCGCCAAACCGTAATCATAGGGTTCACCAACCACCTCAAAGGGGTGATCGGCATAATTATGTTCTGGAATTGGGGAGGGCAGCTGGAATTCCGGAGAACGCGAGTTCCAGGGGTTGTTTTCGGCAGCTTCGCCCTTGCGGATGCTGTGCACTAAATTGATGATGAAAATCGTCACCGCGGCAGAGATCACGAAACCGGCAATGGTGACCAGCAAATGCGAGAAGTCGAAATTCAGGGCCGGGTCGTAATCGGCGATGCGGCGGCGCATACCCAGCAGACCAACGCGCATCTGGCCCAACGACTGCACGTAGAAAGCCGGGAACATCAGCCAGAAGTGCCATTTACCCAATTTTTCGCTGTACATCTTCCCGGTGATCTTGGGGAACCAGTAGTACAGGGCCGCGAAGAAGGGGAACACGAAGCCGCCGAACATGGTGGCGTGAAAATGGCCCACGATCCAATAGGTGTCGTGCAGGTGCAGGTCGGTGGCTACGGTGGCATTGGGTGGGCCGGTCAGGCCGCCGAGCAAGAAGATCGAGACCGCACCCAGGGTGAAGAGCATAGGCGTCTCGAAGGTCATCTTGCCGCGCCACATCGTCCCGACCCAGCTAAAGAATTTAACCCCCGTTGGTACGGCCACCAGCATGGTGCTGTACATGAAGGGCACCCGCAGATATTCTTCCATCCCGGCGGTGAACATATGATGCGCCCAAACGAAGAAGCCCACCAGGGCGATACCCAGCGAGGACATGGCGATCCACTTGTAGCCAAAGAGCGGCTTGCGCACGAAGACCGGCAGCAGTTCGCTGATGATGCCCAATCCTGGCAGAATGAAGACATAGACGGCGGGGTGCGAGTAGAACCAGAACAGGTGCTGGAAGAGCACCACATTGCCGCCTTTGGCTGGATCGAAGAAACCCATCCCAAAGAGACGCTGGAACATGACCATTTGGAAGGACAGTCCGATAAGCTGCGTGGCGGTCAGGCCGATGATTGCTGTAGCAGCTGCTGCCCACACAAAGATAGGCATTTTCATGTAGCCCATCTTCTCATTGCGCAAGCGCATAGTTGTGACAATGATATTCAGCGACCCCAGGATAGAGGAGAAGCCGACGAAGTACACGCCCAGGAAGAACATCTGCATCCCCAGGGGGGCACGCGCGCTCAGGGGTGGGTAGCCGGTCCAACCGGTGTCGAACCCCCCCAGGAACAAGCTGCTGACCACCAGCAACGCGCCGGGCACGTTGACCCAGTAGGCAAAGGCGTTCAAGCGTGGGAAGGCCATATCGCTGGCGCCGATTAGCAGCGGGACGAGATAATTGGACATCGCGCCCACCCCCAGCAGGATAGCGGCGATCATCACCATGCCGTGCAAGCCGATCAGGGTGTTGAACATATCCAACTCGACAACCTGCATCCCGGCGGCGGCCAACTCGGTGCGGAAGATCAAGGCGAAGGTCCCCGCCAATGTGAGCAGCAATACCGAGGTCACGCCATATTGGATGCCGATGACCTTGTGGTCGTAGGAGAGGTTGAAGTATTTCGCCCAACCTGGTTGGTTCGGATCAGCTTCGAGATGATCGGACACTTCTTCGCCGAAGGCCATCTTGCGCCAATCATCGAAGGTGCCCGCGCCAATCAGAAAGGCGATCACACCCACGAAGGCTCCACCCACCGCAACGGGTTCGGCGTTCCAGGCTGGGATCCCCATCAGCAGGCGGATCAGCATTACCAAACCCATTCCAACTATGGTTCCCGTGATTTGGTAAAGGATGCCGCGCACTAAACTTAGCGAGAGAATGTTAGCTCGTTTTGTTTCACTCATAATAATTTCCTTTGATTCCAAGACTCAAGTCTCAAGACACAGGTATCAAGCTGCAAGATTCTACTTGTGACCTGCCACTTGCAACATGCGACTCTGGTTTACTCGCCCAAGTTCTTGATGAACTCAATCACATCCTGAATTTGTTCGTTGGTCATACTCTCACCGGTTGGCGGCATGATGACCGTCTCGAAACCTTCCACGATCTTTGCTTGTGGATCGCGGATCGATTCGAAGAGATAATCATCATCGACTGTAATCGTTGTGCCATCAGCAAGCAGTTCTTCTTTGCCATACAAACCTGACCAGGTCGGGCCGGCGCGTTCTGCGCCATCGGTGGAGTGACAGGCCAGGCAGCCGAATTGCTGGTACCACACTGCGCCCCGCTCTACCGGGTCGTCGGATGGGCCTTTCATTTGTTCTTCGACCCACTCATCGAATTCATCTGGCTCCATCACAATTACATCGGCAAGCATGTAGGCATGCTGCGTGCCGCACAACTCGGCACAGCGCAGCTTGTAGGTGCCCAATTCAGTGGGGGTGACGCGCAATTCGCGCTCCATGCCTTCGCCGGGCAACGCATCCTGCTTGACGCGAAATTCAGGCACCCAGAAGGAATGGATTACATCGGTAGATGTGAGCATTAGTAAGGTTTGGCGATCAGCAGGCAAACGTAACTCGTCGGAGCTGAAGCCGTAATCGGTATAATCGAAACGCCAGGACCATTGCTGTCCGACTACGGTCACGGTATAGGCATTAGGGTCTGCGCGGCGAGTTTCTGCCAGGGCAGTGGATCCCAAAAAGGCGAAATACATCACAATCGCCAGGGGCGCGATCGTCCATACAATTTCCAGGCCCATATGCCCTTCGAAATGATCGCCATCGCCTTCTTCGCCTTTCTTGCGCCGAAAAACAACGATACTGTAAAGCATAAAGCCAACGATCAGCGCAAACAGGAATGAAATTACCCAGATGTGCATTCTGAAGAGTTGATCGATGAACGCTCCTTGCAGGCTGGCTAATTCAGGCATGAGACCCAGGCGATCTAAGCCGAAGCCAACTACAACTGTTAAAATTGCTACAAGGATCGCCACAAAAATAAAATGCTTCATAAAATTTCTCCTCGATTTCTATCCACTTTCACTGTAGGTATCCGCAAGAGATTAATCTTCTTTGTCGCCAAAGGGGATGCCCTTCTCCATCCAGTCATCGATGCGTGAAGCCTGCATCGTTCTACGGTCATAGACAACAGCTTCGGCGCCTTCCGGGTTATCTGCTAAAGAGAGCAGCACAATCCGCAGCGCGCCATCGGCTTCTTTCATAAAACGCGCCAGGAACTCATCTCGATTTAGTGTTTCGTCATCGTAATCTACAATTACGAGGTCTGGCTCCAATTCGCCCAGGGAGGCAGTAGCCTGCTCGGTGGTTGAAACCAACCCGACCACAAGCACATCTTTCCCCCAACGCTCCTCCATTAAATTCTGCAAACCTTTCCCAAACAAGGAATGGCTGGAAGCAATCAGAACACGTTTTGGGCGGGATTCAGTTGAAGTCATCGGTGGATCGTTCTTTTTTCGCTGGTTCAGGGGACGATGTAGATCTCGTTGAAACTACGAGTTTACTTTACCAAGATTCGCCCTGCCTTGTCACTCATCCCCCCATCACTCAAAAGGGTGATTTTGAAATCACCCTTTTTGGAGCGAAAAAATCCCCCCGCTCTGGATTAACTTTAGATTAAAAAGAGATTATCATGCCATACGCGCCCTTTTTATCCATGTTCTATCTGTTCACATCGAAAAAGCGCAAATCCATTTATGCGGAAAAAGCCAGCATACCGCGCCGCTTGCGGCGGTGATGAATGGCAAGCGGGGATTTGGGGGTGAAGCCCCCATGAAGTTTTTTTCCGTTAAAAGATACCCTGCTGTTTGCGGCGGGGTTCTTCATCCTTATATCTGGAGAGTAAATGAAGATGAGAAAACCAAAAACCCTTGTACTCTTGGGAAGTCTCCTGCTATTATGCGCTTTCATCATAGCAGGATGCGAGGCTCCGGCCACATTGACCGTAGAGCCTTCCCCAACTCCTGAAGAAACCCCTGAGCCAGATGGAATTCCTGGGGCTGCGGCAAAAGCGGTTGAATTGATCGCTGCCTGGGTGGAGGCTGGCGCGCCGGAGACAGAGGCTTTCGATTATGTTGGTATCGACGGAAACACATACGAAGCCTCATACGATGTCGACATCCAGCCCTTATTCACCGAGAATGGGTTGTGGTTCGAGGGCGCACAGGCCTGCACCGGCTGCCACTTTGGCAACACGGAGAACTCGTATCACGAAATGGATTTGAGCAACTATGCCGGGGTCATGTCCGGCGGCGATGTGCTCTCTGAACCGCCGGGTGTGCCGTTGCTGGGTCAGTCCGAGGTCGGCGCAACCGATTTCGATTGGGATCACGCCAAGCTCAAGGAACGCCTGCGCAACAACCGCATGCCGCCCGGCTGGGAGTTCGACATCACCGAAGCCAACCGCGACGGCCCCTGCCTGGAGGTCTCTGATGAGGGGGTGGAAGTGCAACTTGACGAATACGACTGCGACCTGCACGCCCTCGACCTGATCGGCGCCTGGGTCGAAGCCGGCGCGCCGGAGACCGAGACCTTCGAGTTCAGCGGCGCAGAACTGGCCTTTGAGAGCGCGGTGCTGCCCTTCTTCACCGAACCCAATATGTGGTTCGAAGGTTCCCAGAACTGCACCGGCTGTCACTTCGGCAACACCGAGAACTCCTACCACGAGATGGATTTGAGTTCCTACGCCGGGATCATGACCGGCGGCGATGCGCTCTCCGAGCCGCCCGGCGTGCCGCTGCTGGGTCAGTCTGAAGTGGGCGCCGATGATTACGACTGGGCGCACTCCAAGCTGCGCGCCCGCCTGCGCAACAACCGCATGGCTCCCGGTTGGGAGTTCGACATCACCGAAGAGAACCGCGATGGGCCCCTGGTTTTGCACGGCGAGCGCGTAGAAGCCGAGGCCGAAATGGCGCTCTATGGCAATGGCGACTGCAAAGTCAAAGCCGTTGATCTAATTGCTGCCTGGGTGGAAGCTGGCGCGCCGGAGACCGAGACCTTCGATTTCTCCGACCTGGATGGCGCGGATTGCGAGGCCACCTACGAAGTTGATATTCAGCCCTTATTCACCGAGAACGGGTTGTGGTTCGAGGGCGCACAGGCCTGCACCGGCTGCCACTTTGGCAACACGGAGAACTCGTATCACGAAATGGATTTGAGCAACTATGCCGGGGTCATGTCCGGCGGCGATGTGCTCTCTGAACCGCCGGGTGTGCCGTTGCTGGGTCAGTCCGAGGTCGGCGCAACCGATTTCGATTGGGATCACGCCAAGCTCAAGGAACGCCTGCGCAACAACCGCATGCCGCCCGGCTGGGAGTTCGACATCACCGAAGCCAACCGCGACGGCCCCTGCCTGGAGGTCTCTGATGAGGGGGTGGAAGTGCAACTTGACGAATACGACTGCGACCTGCACGCCCTCGACCTGATCGGCGCCTGGGTCGAAGCCGGCGCGCCGGAGACCGAGACCTTCGAGTTCAGCGGCGCAGAACTGGCCTTTGAGAGCGCGGTGCTGCCCTTCTTCACCGAACCCAATATGTGGTTCGAAGGTTCCCAGAACTGCACCGGTTGTCATTTCGGCAACACCGAGAACTCCTACCACGAGATGGATCTGAGCAACTACTCCGGGATCATGTCTGGAGGCGATGTACTCTCCGAACCGCCCGGTGTGCCGCTGCTGGGGCAGTCTGAAGTGGGCGCCGATGATTACGACTGGGCGCATTCCAAGCTGCGCGCCCGCCTGCGCAACAATCGCATGGCTCCCGGTTGGGAGTTCGACATCACCGAAGAGAACCGCGACGGGCCTGTGATTTTAGCAGGTACGAAGAAGTAGATAAGTTAATCGAAAAACAAGATGCACCCCAAATTTAATCTTTTTGTGCATCTGAACGGCAAAAAATAAATATTTACCCCCACCCCTGGTCCCTCCCCCGCAATTCGGGGGAGGGACATCAGCATTTAGCCCCCCTTTCGGTGGGGAAGGGGGGCTGGGGAAAATAAATAACTACCCCGAGGGTAGGACTCCATAAGATGACGCCCCGCTTTTCTGGTCAAGAGAGTGGGGAG
>CAYFMI010000096.1:0-13822 GCA_964344175.1 uncultured Anaerolineales bacterium | reverse complement strand
AAGGTAGACAAAAATAATCCCGATTGGCCCTATGATGGCGATCTTTTCTACATGGAGGAATTGACACCGGAAAGACTGAAAGAAAGCTATAATTTCGAGAACCCTGACGTCGCAAAACTGAAACGAGCACAAGAAAAGTTGCTAGAACTGTACTCCAAAGATGCTATCGGTGGACAACCTGATAAATACTACGCTATCCTCGTCTTCGATGGGGATGATATGGGCGAACGCGTTGCAGTCTGTTTAGATGCAAATGATCCCGAAGAAGCGCACCGCACTTTCAGCCAAAAAATCAGTAATTTTGCCGCCCGGGTTAAAGACATCGTTGAAGACGCGGAATATGCCGGAACGCTGGTATACGCCGGAGGTGATGATGTGCTTGCCTTTGCTCCGGTATCCAAAGCTATTCCGTTGGTGCAAAAACTGGCCGCAGTTTACGAGCAAGAAGTGCCGGGTGCAACGGCCTCTGCCGGGATTGCCATCGTCCATCACCAATATCCGTTGGGGGCAGCGCTTACCGCCGCCCGACAATCCGAAAGGCAAGCGAAAAGCGTACCCCAAAAAGCCGCTTTGGCTGTGCGTGTGCTCAAGCGTAGCGGCGCGCCCAGCGAAGTGCGCTCAAAGTGGGAAGCAATTGGTGACAATTTCGAGGAACTAGTGCGGCATTTCGAGAAAAAGGCGATTTCTTCCCGCTTCGGTTATGATCTTTTGGACTCAACCTATGGACTTCCTGAAGCTGGGGAAATATTCCAAAGCGAACTAAAACGACAAATCATGCGGCATCGCGATAAAGATCTGTTATCCGATGAGAGCGCCAAGGCTTTGGTAGATCGACTTGATACCTGGGCAGGAGCTTTTGAGCCTCTCATGCGACAAGTCCCGGATTCGACCGAAGAAGGCCAATTCCCAACGGAAACGCTGGCACGTTGGGTGCTGCTGGCTCGCTTTATTGCTCAAACCGGCGCAGAGGAAGGCGGTGAATAATGTATCTTTTTATTGAACCTGTAGACGTCTGGCTGTTTCGTGATGGGCGGCCGTTTGATGCTGCCAGCCAGCATCGCGCTGCCAGCCTTTTTCCTCCGTATCCTACTGTGGTTCAAGGCGCGATACGCTCTCATCATTTAGTGATCAAGAATACCGACCTGCATGATCGGGATGCCATCGTGGATGAAGTGGGTACATCCACCGATTATAAAAACCTGCGCATTCGCGGCCCTTTCGTAGCGCGGGCAGAAAATGGCAAAATTGTTCGCTATTTCCCTCAGCCCGCTGACGCTATCACAGTTGATGAAGATCACCACACCCTGCGCAGTCTGTTCCCCGGTGAAGCTGACGTGGCAGAGACTGTAACCAATGTGCCCACATCCCAATTACTCCGGTTGTCTGAAGAGGAAGAACTGAAAAAAGGCGAAACGGGCTTGTGGCTCTCGGAAGACGCCCTAAAGGGGTATTTGAAGAGCAAGACCGTAACCGGCACTCCTGCCCGCGATCTGTTTCAGCGAGAAGATCGCTTGGGCATTGGCATAAACAGTACGCAAAACGTCACCGAGGAAGGGCTGTTGTATGAGGTAGAGTTCGTCCGTCCCAAAGCCGGGGCAGGGTTGGCGTTGGAAGTAACTGGGCTGAACGGGCTAGACAAATGGCCGCAATCAGGGATATTGCGATTGGGCGGCGAAGGGCGCGGCGCGCGCTATCGGATCGAAAAGGCATCAGGCGATGGATTCCAATGGTTTAGCAACAGTAATGCCATTGCCAATGGAAAGCCTCTCGCTCAGCCGCGCTTCAAGATCTACTTTGCGACGCCGACCTGTTTCGATCATGGCTGGACGCCTCGCGCTGATCCCCACGACTGGGCGGATTTCTTTACTCAACCGGTCACGCTTTGCGCTGCCGCCGTCCACCGCTATGAGAGCCTTGGCGGGTTTGATATGACCGCCGACCCGAACAGTGACCGGGCGCACAAACCGGCTCAACGCTATGCGCCCGCCGGGAGTGTTTACTATTTCGAATGGCAGAGCCAGGCCGGAAACCTGAAACCTAATTTAATTCAAAACGCGATCACGCAATCCAGGGCCGAGATTGGCTTCGGCCAAGTATTTATGGAGGTATGGTGATGTTTGAAGCAAGCAAACTGATGTTTATTTTTGTAGAAACTCCGCTCCATGCCGGGAGTGGGCGTGGTATGGGTGCGGTAGATAACCCCATCCAGCGCGAGCGCGCCACCCAATACCCGATGGTACAGGGCAGCGGAATCAAAGGTGTTTTGCGCGCTGAAACCGAAAAGAAGTTCAGTGATGACAAAACCCACCAGGTTATCTTTGGACCTGATACCAAAAACGCAGCCGATCATGCAGGCGCACTCTCTGTAGGCGATGCCCGGCTACTACTCTTCCCGGTGCGCTCCTTGGCCGGAGTAACGGCCTGGGCAACCAGCCGGAAAGCCCTGGCTCGATTCAGACGGGATATAGCCATGGCCGGAATAACCGTTCCATCTTGGACACTCCCCGACGGGGGAGATGATGATACAGCTCTTGTCAGTGGGAATTCACTGATTGCAGGGCAAGGCGATAAAGCCCGCGTCGTACTGGAAGAATTCAGCTTCAAGCCCGATCTGACAGATGCCAATAAGCAAGTCGTGCAGACTATCGGCCATTGGCTGGCGAAATATGCGTTACCGACCTCGCCAGAGTATGCTTATTGGAAAACAGAACTTCCGAAGAAGTTGTGTATCTTGCCCGAAAGTGCTTTCCGTGATTTTGTACTCTACGCTACCGAAGTGCAAACCCATGTAAAAATAAATCCCGATAAGAAGACCGCGGAAGGGCAAGCTCTCTGGACAACTGAAAGCCTGCCGTCGGACTCATTGCTATACGCGCCTTTGATGACCTCGAAATCACGCTTTTCTGAAGTGGACAAAACAGCCGCGGAATTGTTGCAAGAATTTGCTGCCGTTGAACTCTCCCGCGTCCAATTGGGGGGGGATGAAACCACCGGCCAGGGAATGGTGGCATTGCGAATGTATGGAGGTGGACAATGAGTCGCCAACGAACGTTAGAGCAGGATCGTGCCAAAACCGCCTGGGATGCAATCAGCGCCGTTAAAGGGCAGTCTCATGAAGCCAAATATAGTACTCTGGCGCGCAAAGGAGCCACGAATGTGCAGTCAAATGGACTGGGACAAACCCTTGCATTTTGGTATGCAAAAAAGGAACGAGAACATGAGGATATCATGAAACACGTTTCAGATTGGGTGATGGGGCAGCTGGAGTTGACGCATCAACAGGGATTACTTGGCTGGGTTACACAAGTTGCTAAAACAGATGACTATCGTCGGGCAACTTCTGAGGCTATCTCCTTTTTAATTTGGCTTAAACGCTTTGCGGAAGCGGAATTGGGAGGGGAGTGATGAACTACCCCATCCCAAAAGACAGCGCTGAAGCCTACCGCCAACATAAGAACCGCGTCGGGCAGAATCCTGGTCTGATTTTCGACCGCTTCGTGCCCAATTGGGGCGATAGCCGAAGTAAGGATGCCAAGCGGGATGCCTGGCTGGAAGTTGAATCGGTTTGTAACAAAGGGGATCACGAGATTCTAACGGCATGGAACACCCGCTGGGAAGAGACCGTGAAGGTATACCACGCAGTTCCTTCCCTTCTTTCCACAGACTGGCGAATGGTGACCGGATTAGGAAATAAAGGCCCATTGGAGGCTGGGTTTACTTTTCATCGTTGTGGTTTTGCGATGTTGCCGGGAAGCAGCCTAAAAGGGATTGCCCGTACCTGGGGGTTGTTGGAAGTAGCCGAGAAACTAGAAACAGATGAGTTGAACGAACTGGATACCGCCCTCAGTCTGGGCGAAAATAAAGATTTTGATAAAGCTATTGCAAAATTCTCACTCTCAGGAGAAGCCGCCGACTGGATTGATGAGTTCCGCACCATCTTTGGCACTACTGACCAGGCTGGTCGTGCGATTTTCTTCGATGCCATTCCGGCTCATTTACCCAAACTCGAACTAGATGTGATGACGCCACACTACGCGCCTTACTATCAGGACGACAAAGGTAGAACTCCACCTTCGAATTGGCACAGCCCGCAGCCTATTCTTTTTCTCACTGTCGCACCAGGAGTCCCTTTCCGATTTGCTGTTGGCTGGCGAGGAGAGTTGAGCATTGATTTGCGTGATAAGGCCGCCGTGTGGCTTGAAAACGGTTTGACTGAACTTGGCGCAGGTGCAAAGACCAGCGCGGGGTATGGATACTTCATACAACCTGATCAGGATTTACCAGAAAGTCTTCAGCAACAAAACGACACTGGCGATGAAGCCTATGCCATAAAACGTCAACGCTTGCTAAAGGAAAGCCCCCATCAGGGGCGATTTCGCGGCACGGTAGCTGAAGTTCGTCAAAATGGAAGCTATGGATTTATCAATCCTGCCCGTGGTGGTAAACAATGGTTTGTTCACAATAGTCAAATCAGGGATAATATCCCATTACGCGAGGGTCAGGTAGTTGAGTTTGAAATCGGCCAATATCAAGGCAAAGATCAAGCTCAAGATGTCGTCATCCTCTTGCAACCGGATTGATAAATCGCTATGACCCAGACCCTGATATCACTCATCGGCGAACAGCCGGCTCCTAATGTATTGCCGCTGCACCATTTCAACCCTGACCGGGTTGTACTGGTTCATACCGAGCGCACGGCGAAACTGGCAGGCAGGATAGCTAATTTGATCGGGTCAAAAGTAGTGGCCCCATTTTGTGAAACAGATGCTTATTCTGTGGAAACCATTCGTGAGCGGATCAACGGGTATATTGAAAAATATATACCCTCCAATACAGAACTATGCTTTAACCTGACTGGCGGCACCAAGACGATGGAATTCGCTGCCCTTGAGGTCGCCAGACAGCGGGGTGCGAGTGCATTTTATTACCAAACCGAAGCCCGCCAAAGCCTGATCCATCCCTATCGTTTTGAAGCTGGAAAGTTGATTTGCGATCTTGTCATTCCCATCGAAACAACCTTGTCCATTGATCAGTTTTTGCGTTTGTATATTACGGAGTACCAGCGCGGCGATTTCAAGAATGATTTTGAACGCAATGTGTATGCCGCTCTGTGTGACCTGGGGCCGGATTACGAGGTCTACCCCAATCTTATGCTGACAGGCATAGGTCCCAATGTGGAAGTTGATTGGATACTCAGATACCGGAATACCTTTGCAGTGGGTGAAGTTAAAATGCGCGCCTCGAAAACTGCTGGGATTGACCAGCTAAACGGCGTAACCGATCAGCGCACCCTGGGTACTTATACCCGAAAATTCTTGATCACTAGTGATGAAATGCATCCAAACGATCTAGACTTAGCCGAAGCGTACCGAATCAAAACAATTCACTTGCCAAGCGGTCGGGCAGATGCATTATCTGATGAAGATGTTGCCCAGATGAAAAGTACAATTCGAACGATAATGGAACCTGCGAAATAGCCTCATGCTCCTCCTCAACCTCCCCCATTTGACCCAACCCCCCAGCCCCCTTCCCTGGAGGGAATGGGGGGACTCCCCTCCCTGGCACGGGGAGGGGTCGGGGGTGGGGTCAGACGCCCCTCCCCACATAGAGAAGAGGCTGGTGAAGTCATGAAACACCTCATCACCGGCCAAATAATCGCCCCCGCTTTGCTTCAGCGCGCCAAAGAAATGCGCCGGGATATGACGCCCGCTGAAAAGCGCCTCTGGGCCGCCCTGCGGCGCAACCAACTGGATGGCTGCCACTTCCGCCGTCAGCAGATCATTGGCCACTTCATAGTCGATTTTTATTGCGACGCCGCCCGGCTGGTCATAGAGGTAGACGGGGCGGTACACGATCAACAGATCGAATACGACCAGGAGCGTACCCGCGTTCTCGGCGAATATGATCTACGAATATTGCGCTTTCGAAACGAGGAAATTATGGATAATTTGGAGGGTGCGCTGGCTCGAATACGCGCCGCGCTAAGACCCAACCCCCCAGCCCCCTTCCTTCCCAGGGAAGGGGGAATCTCCCATCCCCTTGCAGGGGAGGGGCCGGGGGTGGGGTCATGATTCTCCTCAACTTTTCCCACCCCCTCACCGAGATTCAGCGCGCCCAAATCGAAGCCCTGACTGGCGAAAAAATCGCCGATGTGCGCCATATCCCCGCCCAGTTCGACAACGCGCAGCCCTTCGCAGAGCAGATTCGCTCCCTCGTTGACTCGCTGAATTTCACGCCCCATGATTGGCAAACCCTGCCCATCCTGCTCAACCCGCCCGCCTACAACTTCGCCGCGCTGACCCTGCTGGCCGAACTGCACGGACGCATGGGCTACTTCCCGGCCATCGTGCGCATCCGCCCGGTGCCGGACAGCACCCCGCCGCGCTACGATGTCGCCGAGATCATCAATCTGCAAGCCGTGCGCGACGCGGCGCGCCAGAGTCGCAGACCCGAGAATTGACAATGAATCAGAAAAAGAAATGGCTACACTTCCTCTCTCCCGAACACTCGATTGTCCGGTACGTGGTCGGCACGGCTGTGCTGACAGCAGGAATTCAAGTAGTTTATGACCAATTCAAGGATAGCTTGGGGTTGATTGGGGTGTATACGCTTTTAGCTGGATTAACTTTAATAGCTGCTCTTTTGTTCTGGTTTGATGCTGCCCGCGCTCGAAAAGAAGCCGATATCGACGTAGATGTAGAGCCTATCGAACCCCATACGGCAGTTATCATTCTCATCAGCCCTGGCAACAATGAAATTCCAACGCAAATTTTGGAACATCATCAAACAACCCTAACCCATGTATGGTTACTGTCTACTACGGCGTCTACCTCTACCGCCATTCAAATGGCTGAAATGATCAAAACCCGCTGGCCTAGTATTCGCGTACACCCGATAGGAGAAACTATCGTAGATTCCAACAATATTGAGAGTACCTGGGAGATGGTAGAAAGAATTTATACACGTTGGGCGCCAAACCTGGGCTTACAAAGCGATCATGTAATCGCAGATATTACCGGGGGGACGAAATTGATGACTGCGGGGATGACTTTAGCCTGCGTTTCTCCAGAACGTAACATGGAGTATGTCTTCACCCCCCGCGAATTAAAAGATGGCAGCCCAAAAGAACATGCCCCTCGGGTATTGGTGAAAATTTCCACCTGAGATTTCAATTCTTCTAACCTCTAACTCTCTTTTCCACTCAAAAGTTGTCATGCTCCTCTCCCTGCTTCTCACCCTGACCCCCACCGAGCCGACCACCCTGGAAGGCTTCTATGGCCGCCAGGCGCAGGCCTGGTTCCTGGGGCAGATCGCCCAGCACGACCCTGGGATGGCTGAACGGCTGCACAACTACAACGGGATGAGGCCCTATACCATCTCCAGCCTGATCGTGCCCCAGGGCGGGCGGCGCGGGGAGAATGGCACGATTCACGTAGTGCCGGGAAACCAAGTCCAGTTGCGCATTACATCCCTTTCGGCGCCGTTGAGCGAATTGATCCTGACCAAAATCGTCACCAGTCTGCCCCAGAAACTGCGCTTAAAATGGTCGCATTTTCGGGAATTGCGCCTCTCGAAGGAGAACGACTGGGACGGGGAAGCCAGCTTCGAGGGGCTGGTGGAGCAGGGCGCACGTTCGGGCGGGGAATCGGCGACCTTAGAGTTTTTCAGCCCCACGGCCTTCCGCTCCGGCCAGGTGGACCTGACCCTGCCCACGCCCGACCAGGTCTGGCGCAGCCTGTGGTGGCGTTGGAACACCTTCGCGCCGGAAGAATTCCACATAGACCCGCTCTGGCCGGAATTCGCCGCCAATTGCATGGTCGTGAGTGATTTTTGCTTGAAGGCCATGCAAGTGCGCTTCAAGAATGGCGTAAAAGGCGCCGCCACCGGTGCCACCGGCCAGGCGACATACCGCTTATTGCCAGAAAAACACTGCGGGGAGTTTGCAATTTTCAGACAAGGCGCCGACCAGGTGATGCGCACGCTGGCCGGTTTCGCGCTCTATTCAGGCATTGGTCACCATACCGCCATCGGGCTGGGACAATCCAGGTGGCTCAGGCCAGGATAATCTGGCGTAAAAGCCAACGCAAAGGTGAATTCGCAAAAATAGCGTGAGGATTCCCCACCCCCGATTCGGGGGAGGGGTCAGGGGTGGGGGAAAATTTTAGATAAACTCGCTCCCAGGATCTCCAAAGATTAAATTTAGGGTCACTCATGTTTTGATTTAACATCCCTACCTTTAGGGATGAAAATCCACACCGCTTATGAAGTCGCCCGCAAGCGTTTAATTTAAACTATCCCACAACGACTCAATAACCAGGATAAGCCGCAAAAAAGGGTGTGCGTGGGGGTGCGCCGCACCCCCACGCACACCCTTTTTTGCGGAAATGTACTACGAAGGCGCAAACCCGAGCCATGAAAGCGATAGCGAGAAAACCGATGCGAGTTGGCAAGCCGTTTTTGATGATATTGTGGGCGGCCCTTCTGATGGTAATAGCGCCAGCGCCCCCGGCCAACGCCCAGGTGACCGCGCCGGAGAATGTCTCTGTGATCCTGATCCTGGACAATTCTGGCAGCATGGAGTCCAACGACCCGGACGGATTGCGCTTCACCGCTGCCCGGCTATTTGCATCCTTACTCGATGTGGGGGATTCGATTGGGGTCTTGACGTTCTCTACCGACAGCCATTGGATCACCGAGGGCCTGGTCGCCATCGAGAACAACCGGCAGAAATCTGATCTCGTGACGGGCGTCCACCCCGCGGCGCCGGATGGCTACACCGATGTCAAAACAGCGTTTGATGAAGTCGCAAAGCTGTTGCGTTCATCCGATATCCCTGCCGAAAATCTTACGGTGGTCTTGTTGACCGATGGCAAGCCGGAAATTGCCCAGCCCTATATGGCATATGAAGACGAAACCCTGGATGTGATCCGCAATCTGGGGCTTCCGGTGCTTTCGATCGCGCTCACGCCCGGCGCGAAGACGCCTTTCCTCAACCGGGTGGCCGCCGAAACCGGCGGCGCAGTCATCCCCGCCAAAACCGCTTCCGACCTGCTAGATGCCTATCTGGAAGTGTTTGGGCGGGTGAAAGACCGCACGGTCATCGGCGCTGGAACGATTTCTGCGCCAGGTCAGGCGGTATTGAACATCAACCCCTCTCTGGCCCCCTATCTCGATCAAGTCAGTTTCATTATCAGCAAACCCTCATCTGTCGATGACCGGCTTTTTGGGCCCGGAAATCGCGCCATCACAAATGATCTCTCTGAAGTCATATTCGCGGTCACAGAAGATGCCCGTTTTGCTGTAGTCACCCTCGCGCAGCCGGCTCCGGGGGATTGGTATTTTGATCTCAGTGGAAGCGGAGATGCCCAGGTCAGGGCGATCTTACACTCCCGTCTGCGGCTGGCGATCGATGCGCCCGGCGGACTGCACGAAACGGGGACATCCTTACCGATAGTGGTTCGCTTAGTGGAAGAGCAGCGCAATGGAGAAATAATCAGCATTCTTGGCGAGGCCGATTTCTCGGCGCTGATTACCCGGCCTGACGGCGCGCAAGAGAGCCTGGATCGCTTCTACGATGACGGCACACACGGGGATCAGCAGGCCGGCGACGGTCGCTATACCCGACTTTATATGAATACGGATCAACCGGGAACTTATGCGATTGCTCTTCAGGGTTGGAAGGGCGTTGTTCCTGTCAGCAGAAACACGTATGTTGAAGCTGTCGAGTTTCCTGAGATTATCCTGAACGCGCCTCTCGATTCCTATTATGACATCCGTGATACAGATTTGCTACTACAAATCCATCTCGAGGGGGGTGATCCGGGAATTTTGGACGCGGGAGGGGTCATCGCATGGGTGACCGCGCCCTCGGGGAATACCCATGAAGTGCCGCTGAGTGAGGCTGGGGGCGCGTACTCTGGAAATTTCAGGCCTGTCGAAGATGGCTTGTATATTGTTACTTTTACCCCTCAAAATGCCAGCTATCAGGGCTTGCCCTACACCCACACGCTCGAAACGAGTTTCGAAGTCCGCATCATTCCCCAAATCACCCTGATGCAAAGCGAGTTCGATTTTGGAGCGGTAGAAATCGGCGTGAGCAAAGCCGGTCTTGAACTGCAACTGCCGCTTCGCTCATCCAGTCCCGGGGATGAAACAATTTCCATTCGATTGGAAGGGCTGGATCAGTTCAAGTTGAGTGAGGAGGACATGCAACAAATGATTGCGCCTGGAGAGAATACGCTGAGAATATTTTTACTGCCTTCCATGACCTTGACTCCAGGGGAGTTCCAGGGGCAGGTGGTTTTCTCTGCTCAGGAGGGGGTTGATCTGGTCGCTCCGGCGGTGGATGTCCATATCGAAGTTTTTCAGCCCGTTGTGCAAGCAACGCCTCTGGAAATTGATGTGCAGGAAGCCTTTTCGTGCCGCGATTGGTCGGGGGTGATCTCGCTTGATTTAATTTCGAACAACATCCAGGATGAGTCTCTAATTCTGGCTTTAGATACGGAAGAATTCACGCTCAGCCAGACGACGTTGAGTGTCCCGCCGGGTTCGTCAGAAGTCTCATTGGCATTAACCCCCGGGGACAGATTGATCCCTGGCGACTACGTAGCAACCCTGGGCTTATCCGGGCGTTCCGGCCTGCATGTCGAACCTGCATCGGGTGTGCGTATCCACTTCCGCGTGCCCCCGTTCTGGGTGCGCTGCCGTACATCCCTGACCTGGGGCGGGATCATCCTGGCGATTGTTCTGATGGTTTCGTTTGCCAGCATTCGTCGTTTACGGGCGATCAATTCCCCGCCGATCGTGACCGGGACCCTGCGATATTGGCATGAGGGCAGCCCCAATTTTGTCACCTGCATTGATCTCACCGCGCTGGAACGAGAACAAATCACCATCGGCAGCGATGAATCGTGCCAAGTAGCGGTGACTGACCCGGCCATGGGCGAACAACCGGCATTCTTGGGAGCTGAAGATATTGACGGACAGCGGCAGGTACTCCTGCAGCCCGCGGGAGGCGTGCGGGTGAAGTACCGGCAAATCCAGGTGGAAACCCCGCTTCAACACGGGGACACATTTTCGCTTGGTGAGCATATTTTCCAATATTTGAGCGACGAAGGCGAGTGAAGGAGAAATCAGCCATGACTACAGAAATTCGTTTCGAACCCACCTTGTTTATGTTTCTGGGCACCAGCGCCGGTCAGGTGGGCTGGCGGCTGAAATCGTTGCTGCACAAGGCCTATGGGGATGTGCCGGTATTGCGTTTTCTGTGGGTGGATGCCGATTCCAGCCGCGATGACCAGGGGGCGCGCTGGTTCGCGCGTCAGGAAGAGCGCGTGGATTTAGTTGGTTTCAATGGCGATGCTGTGTTAGCTAACCTGAATGCTTATCCCGCCATTCGGAGTTGGTGGCCGCGCGAATCGCGTCTCAAGCCTGGCACCATTCAGCGGGGCGCCAAGCAAATCCGGCCCTATGGCCGCCTGGCATTCTTTCGTATGTTCAGCGACCGTTCGGCAGGCCCGGCTTTTATTGATAAGCTGCGCGCCACGGCGGAGGCTATCCAAAGCATTGAGAATTTCGACGCCACGGAAAAAATGAGCACAGAGAAAATGCGCTATGTGGTCGAGCGCGGCAGCGCCCGGGTTTTCATTATCTTCTCCACCTGCGGCGGAACCGGCAGTTCGATGACCTTTGATGCAGCCTACCTATGCCGGAGATTATTCAGAAACGTAGATGTGGCCGTTATCGGGGTTTCTATGCTGCCGCCGGTGATTGATAAAGCCATTAAAAACGAAACCCAAATCCAATGGGAAAAGATCCGCGCCAACACCTATGCCTGGTTCAAAGAGAACGACTATTTGCTGCAAAACCCCTATTGGAATGTAGCCTATCCCGAAGGCGCCCCATTGAGTATTCAAGCCGCGCCCTTCGATCTGAACTTCGTCGTTGATCTGGGCAATCAGGCCGGCAACCGCCTCGACTCGGAAGATGATATTTTCACCCTGATTGCCCAGGCTATTTTCCTGGACACCGGTTCTTCGATTGGCGGTGCAATGCGCGGCTTTAATGCTAACGTCAGCGTTCGGCTGGATGAGTTCCGTGGGCGGCAGCGGGCCTATAGCTCGCTGGCCGCGGCCTCGCTGATCTATCCGGCGGAGAAAATCCATAACTACTGCGGCGCGATGTTAGGGCAGACCGCCATTCAGGAGGGTTTTCTGGCCCGCCCTGCTCCTGATGAGGTTGTCGAGGATGCTTCCGGGTTGGCCGGTCGGCTGCGCCTGCGCGACACCCAACTGCTGGTAGACCTGCTGGCAGAGCGCCAGGTGACGCAACTCAATGCCCCCATCATCCGCAAAGCCGGCGAAATCGAGAAGATACGCAGCTTATTGAGCAAACAGGACGGCCTGGATGCCGAGGAGCGCGAGCGGCAGAGCGGCATCATCGCTGTGGCCGCGGCGGATGGGTTGCGCAATGCCCTGGAACATTTGGATCGTGAAATCGTCACGCTGACGCTTCAGCGTGGAGGCCATTTCGCGCAGGCGCTTCTCGACGCGCTCTCCGCCGATGCCGACGCTCAGGGAATGATTGCAGAAACCACGTCTTCTCTCAATGGCTTCAAGGCCCGCCTGGTTCAACAGGGCGTCCACGAAGATGACTTGCACCATGCCAGGGAACAGTATCGCGCGGCGCGCAACCGTCTGCGGGAAATGGAAGCCGACCCCAAGCAGGCAGTTCTGCGCCTGGTCGCCAAAAAAACCTGGCAGCGTCAATTGGGCGGTCGGCGTGACGAGGCGTTGCGCTGGCTGATGGAGATCAATCAAATTACCCTGCAATTAGCGGCCCAGCGTGAGGCGGCCAACCTGTACGATCAGCTCTTGCACCGCATTCAAGAACTCAAAGGACTTCTGGCAGAGATCATCCAAAATGCCGGAAGGGCGGCCACCGCGCTGGCGGGGGTTGCCCACAATAGCTTGAAACCGGCCACCGCCGACCAGGGAATCTATGAAATGGCGCTGGAAGTCGTGGATGCGGCATATATTCAAGACTACTACGACCGCCGCGCAGCCGGGATCAAACCTGCCACGGCCTACCGTGCTTTTGCCCAGGAGGTCGCGATCGCTAATCTTCAGGAAATGGTGGTCTGGAGCAAAATCCGCCTCGAACAACTGCTCTTGACCCACGCCCGCGCTTTCTTTACGAACGACATTGAGAACACATCTCTGCTCGAAGCGCTGGTGCAACACCATCAAGAAGATGCCGCGCGGGTCATCGAGGCCCAATTCGACCGCCTGGTGCAGCACTGTCATCCTTTTTGGCAATACAACCGCGACAGCGGCATCCGCGGGCTGGAAGGGAAAAGCATCATCGGCGTCGAAGACGAACACAGTGAATTGATCCCGGCCCGCTATCGCGATAACCTGCAATATGAGATCAAATCCACCGGCTTCAAGCACGAGATCCATGCCGCTCGCATCCTGCACGGACTACCGGCCTTCTTGCTGGGCGGGATGGATGAATACAAGACCTACTACGACGCCAGGCGCAAAGGCATTGACCCGCTCCACGTCATCCGGGAGGGGCTTCTGGCCGAGGAAATTTTCCCGGAGGAAAAGGGCGATGCCCGCCGCCTCTTTGCGGTTTCGGCAGCCTTTGGCTACATCGTCCAGATCGGGAGCTGGTATTACTTTGACCCGGCAAAAGAATACGCCGCAGCCCAAATCCACCCCGGACGCGAGAATCAGCTTGCCCAGGGACGCGAGAATGCCGAAAACACCTTCATCCAGCGCCCAGACCTGATCCAGCAGGCCGAGACTCTGATCGAAAA
>CAYFMI010000095.1:0-14392 GCA_964344175.1 uncultured Anaerolineales bacterium | reverse complement strand
ATTAGTTCGTATTTTCTAACTGAGCAAGCATGAAGCGAAGACGTACCATGAAGCGATTATTCACTCCCATAGTGGGTATACTTGTCATCCTTGTCCTGTCTGGTTTGGGGTTCGTCTCGGCAACGCAGGCAGAGTCCGACCCGGTTTTCCCTTATTATGTCGAGTTGGCCGCTAACATTAATCCGCACGGCAGTTCAAACCCGGCCTGGTTCACCGAGGTGAATGGCGAGTTGTATTTCCAGGCTCAAGACGATGAACACGGCATTGAGTTATGGAAATATTCGCCCATTACCGGTGAGGCTGCCCTCGCGGCGGATATTTATAAAGGCAGCGGCAGTTCTAAGCCCGAGTGGTTAACAGTTTATGGTTCCAGCATTTATTTCGCCGCTACCAATCCCAGTCTGGGCCGGCAGATATGGCGTTACAACACCGGTTCGGGGGTCGCCGAGGTAGTTGCCTTGCACGAATATTGGAAGACGGCTGGGCCGCCAACCGGGCCTGACCCAAAGTGGCTGCAATTTATGGGGCCGGTGTTGTTCTATAATGCAGAAATACGCATGGATAGGGGGAATGAATTGTACGCCTATGATGTCCGTGATGGGCGTTCCTGGCTGGTAAAGGATATATTACTCGGCGCAGACGACTCTGATCCCCGCTATTTATTTGTTTACGGCTCGCGGTTGTACTTCACGGCTAAAGATGAGGCGCATGGCATCGAATTGTGGCGCAGTGATGGTACTGAAGCAGGCACATTCATTGTCAAAGATATCCTGGCCGGGCCGCGCAGTTCTGACCCATCCAGTTTTAACATTTTGGGTGAGATGTTCGTCTTCAGCGCAGATGACTGGGTTCATGGGCGGGAATTGTGGCGCAGTTTTGGTTCTGGAGCCACGACCTCGCTGATCAAAGATATCTACCAGGGGAGTGAAAATTCGAATCCGGGCTGGTCGAATCGCCTGGCGAATTCGATGGTCTTTTTCCCGGCAAATACCGAAGAGCATGGCAATGAACTCTGGCGATACGACCCCCAGTATGGCGCCGGATTGTTGGCGGATATCAACATCGGCAAAGACGATTCGGATCCTGCGGCAATTGGCGATTTGGGCTGGGCAATGTTCTTTAGCGCAGATGACGGCGAGAGCGGTGTCGAATTATGGAAATCGGAACCGCCTTATAGCTATGCCATCCAGGTAGAAGACATTAACCCAGGGAAAGATGATTCTTCGCCAAATCCTTTAGGGAAGTTTGGCACAACACTATTCTTCACCGCGGACGATGGCCAACACGGCGAAGAAGTATGGGTCAGCGAATTCCCCTATACACGGGCCTTCTTACTCGAAGATATCCGTGCCGGTGCATCCGGCTCCATTCCCCGTTATACCCTGGGAAATTTTGTCGGTTCGCTTTCAAATTCTTATCGCATGGGCTGGACCATTTATTTCACTGCCAATGACGGTAAGCATGGCGTGGAGTTATGGCAGATTTCCATGGGCGCTTTACCGCAAACAGGTTTTGCGCCCAATGTGGTTACGTCCCTGCCCCCTCAGCCGGAGGAAATCGCCTATCAAGATCTGGGCGATATGCGCCTGGAGATCCCCGAATTAAACCTGGATGCCTCGATTGTCGGCGCTCCAAAAGTCGGCAATTCCTGGAGTCTGGATTGGCTGACCTCCAATGAGGTCGGTTATCTAACCGGGACTGCCTTCCCAACCTGGGAAGGCAATACGGTATTGTCGGGGCATGTCTATCTATCGGATGGCAGCCCAGGCCCCTTCGCCAACCTTTCATCATTGGCATACGACGATGAGATTGTCATTCATGCCTGGGGACAGGATTACGTATACCATGTTCGGGAAATATATGACTGGTTAACGCCGAATGAAACGAGCATTTTGGAACATAGGGATCGTGATTGGCTGACGCTGATCACCTGCAAAGGTTTCGATGAGACCAATGGGTTTTACCACTGGCGGACAGCCATTCAGGCAGTTCTGGTTGAAATACGCTAGGGGACTATTGCGCGCAAATACCGAAAAATAGGGGTGTGTGGGGCGCGAAGCACCCCACACACCCCTATTTTTCGGGCTTTCCTCTCGCAAGTGCGTAACTCCTAAAAAAGATAAATCGTAAGCGGGATGCGGCTTAGCGGGCTAATGCGATGGCCACGGTATTGGAACCCAGGCCGTATAGCCGTGCTTTTCGGCGGTATAGAGTTTCCCGCTGGAAGGCTCCAGGCAGCCCGGCTCGTCAATAACTGTGACGATCGTGTTGTCGGAGCGCAGGGGCGTAAAAACTACTTGCCCGTCTTGGCATAGATACAATTCCAGCAGGTAGCCGCGATCGTCGTCCTCCGTCATCCACACTTCGCCCCAGGAGATGCTGACCTCGTCACCCTGGCGCTGGGTGGTCACGTTAGAGGGTGGGTTATAGAGCGCAGAGTAAGGCAGGCGCGAATAGTAGGGGGTGACATGGTAAATATCTCCGCTGATTTCCAATAATTCGGCTTTGACCCAACAGGGATCATTGAAACCTTGCACCTGCACGTAGGCCCAATCGCCCAGGGTATTGCGACCAAGTATCTCGGCATTGTAGCCGCTATACAGCCCATATTTGTAGAGATAGGCGGCCCCAGGCCCATAGCGGCAGTTTGCTTGCTCCAATACTTTGGCGGTCGGGTTGGCGAAGGTGGGCGTGATGGTAAATGTCGGCGTGATTGTAGGTGTAGCGGTGATGGTTGGGGTTAGCGAAGGCGTGATGCTGACATGCAATGTCAGAGTCGGGGTGGTTGTGACCGGGATTTCGACAATTTGAGTCACTTCGACCAGGCGGGTGACTTCGACCGTATGAATAATCGTTTCGACGAGAGTCACCGGTTCAGCGGGCGCACTGAAATTACAGGCAGTTATCACCAATATCAGCGCGGTAAACATCCAAAAGGAGCGCTTAATGCGTTTCATTCGGCTGTTTCCATGCGAGGTAGGTGTATGCCGCAAAAAGAAAGCCCGGTGAGGCGAAGAGTAAAAAGTAAGGCCCAGATGGGGGAGTTCCGGTAAAGAGAATATCTGCGATGTAGAACGCGGCCAGACTGGCCAGGGTGATAGCTGCACCAATGCCCTCGCGGAACCAGGCGGCGATCATGCCGACGATAATCCCCAATGGGAAGAAGAGCAAACCAACCCATCCCTTGATCGTTAACGAAATAGGCCTGCTGAAGTTCCTTTCGCCGACCAGAAAGAGCAGCAACATGCCAATGCAGACAATGCTCAAAACGCGTGCTGTCCACAATAGGGCTTTGAGGTAGGGGAGAAGCAATTTTGATATCATCACTAACGCTCCTTAATTCAGCGTGGTCGGAAAGCGATCACGGGGATGTGTTCGCGAAAAAATGCTATCATCTCTTCATCGTTACCGCTGAGTGTGTAACCAACCAATTTCGATAGATTTTTCAAGGCATTGGGGTGCCGGTGATGGTAGTCACGAAAAATTCTTTCGGCAGTATCTTCGGGCAGTCGTTCAGCTCGTACAGGAAGATTTTCCCCGGCCACCTCGATGGTCACGTCTGGCGTATGCTGAATATTTTGATACCAGTGTGCCTTTTCGCCAAAGCCGGAGGCCACATAATGGATATTTTCTTCGCGCTCGAAATGGATGACTTCCAGCATGGCCTGACGCGGTTTTCCGCTCAGGTGACCGACATGTTGCAGCAACAAGGCGCGATGCCCCATCAATCGCCCAAGCTTTAGCCGGTATAACCAGATTGGCAGTCGCCAGGGAATGGCGCGCAGCCCGCGCGGTGGATCGGGTAGGGTGGTTTTTTGCGTGGTCATTTTAATTCAATGGCTCCTTCTGGACATTGTAGCACACAGGCTCCGCAGGCAATGCACTTCTCGGTGTTGTAATGGACGACAATGCCTTGTTCGAAATCTGGCTTCCAGCAGCCGATTGGGCAAACATCGATACATTGCCATATGCCGCGACACAAGGCCGCATTGTAATGGATGCGCAAGCCTCTCAGGGTGCGCGCCAGATACCAATGCTCGGCGAGAGAAGATAGTAGGGTTGGGTTGTCTGTCATCGAATTTACTGCCATCCCATCATCATTGGAATCAGCCAATAGGTTATGCCAAGCGCGCCGAAAATCACCGCCTCCCAACCCCAATTGGCCTGCTCGCCGCGCATGATTGGCGACATGCCTTGCAGTTCGGCAGCGGTGAATACCGACAGCCCTGTCAGGCCAATGGCCCATCTGAAAAGCGTCGGCAGGGGCAGGGGGATTACCAATGATCCGTAGATCCATAAACCAATCAGGGCGATGAAGGTCAGGGGAATCGATTTCCAAAGACCGTCCCGTCCAGGCAGCCAGGGATGCACAATGGCATAAAAATACGACAGCCCGACCAAACCGGCGCCGACCGGAATAAGTAACTCTCGCCATAAGAAAAAAATAGGCAGCAGGATCAACATGCCATAGAACGCCAGCGTCACGGTGACCATTTCCAGGCGGTCTTTGAGCGGAAAGCGCACATGCCGCATGAGATCGGATTTGTGGCGGTTCTTCAACAGATACCCAGGCAGATCATCTGCCCGCACCGGCCCCCAATGCACCCCAAAACTAGTTTGACGGCGGATCTTCCAGCCATCCACGCCGTTGGCGCACAGTTGCGGCAATATCAAGGCCCGGTGAGTAACGACCTCTTCCAGGCGGCTGGCTTTGATAGCAGCAATGACCTTCTCGGCGGTGAAGTAACCGCCCCCGGCGGCGCACCAGACGTTAATGCCCGCCGAGTCAGCCACCAGCACCCAGGCATCGAGCTGGCCGTCAATGGCCCGCACCAGACGGCGCACGGTCAGGTCGAAGTTGCCGGTGACCAGCACTGGTGATGCCGCGTTGGGATTTCCGACAGTGTACAGCCCGGTCTTTGTTTTGGGATAGGGCGGAATAAGGCGAAAGAAAAGACCCCAAAAATCGAGCAGCGTTGTGCCCAGCGTGACCCGATGAGAAAGCCGGGGAATTATCGGTGGATATGTCGCCGCTGCCCCTGCCAATTGAGGGACGGCCTCAAACAGGAGCAGGCTGCCCCCCAGCGCAGATTTGACCGTGTGGGCGGCGAATCCGCGTCGCTCGAGGGTGGCGCGCAAATCATTGAGCGGGCGCGTGCTGGTACGGGTCAGTAGCCAGGTGGTCAACCCCAGCGGCCCGCGCACGAAATAATAGAGCATTTTACGAAATGCACCGTTGGGTACGACCTCATCCAAGATCAGCAGTACGCCGTCCGGTGTCAGCCGACTCCGGCAAGCCTTGAGAAGGTAGCTGCGTTGTTGGGTGGGAATCTCGCTGAACATCAGTGAGGCCACTATGCATTCAAAGGAAGCCTGCGGAAAAAAGTCTTCTATCTGGGCGGCATCCATCAACTCGAATGTCACGCGCCCGCCTAAATTTTCAGCATCAAGCCGCCGCTGCGCTTCAGCGAGCATCGCCGGAGATGAGTCGATTGCTGTAACCTGCGCGCCGCATCGGGCCAGTTTCTCTGTCAGAAGCCCGCTTCCGCAGCCTAACTCTAAGACGCGCATTCCGTTTCTGATAGAGTTTTCAGCAATGAAGTGGTGGAATTTTTTCAGCCGTCCCAGAGTGAGCAGCCAGATCCCCCGGTTGTAATGCTGGGGGTTGCGTTCCAGCCATTTCATGAAGACAGTAGCCATAAGGTTTAAGCAAGTAACCCTTTCAGGAAGATGTCAAGCGTTGTGCGCATGTGCTTTTCGGCGTCAACGGTTTCCGAGTCGTACACCCACAACAGAATGGTGCCCTCGATGATCGCACCCAGCGCTATGGAAACATCAACGGCGCTGGCGGCATTAAATTCACCATTGTCGATGCCCTTTTGAACAATGGGGATGAGCAGTTCTAAATAGGTGCGTAAATATTGTTTGAAAGCGCCCTGAACGAATGTTTGCCTAAAAATCAGCCCCAAGAATTCATAGGCGACCGGTACGAATTTGAGCCAGCTGCGGAGATCCTCGATGGTGAAGTCAAGAAATTGCTGGAGTTGCTCTTTTGCTGGTTTGTTGGAATATTGCAGTTGGCGCAATTTCGACAGTTCTCTTTCGAACAGGCGGGAGAGGATGGCAATGATGATTTCATCTTTGCTTTTGAAGTACCAATACAGTGTGCCTTTACTCAGCCCGGCTTCTTGGGCAATGTCGTCGACACGCGCATTGTGCAGGCCAAATTGGTTAAAAATGTTTGTGGCTGCATCCAGAATTTGATTTCTGCGTTTCTCACTCACGTCTGGGCGTGGCGACATCAATAACTCCTGAAAAACTACACTTTTCTGGGCCAATCTATACTGACTGGTCGGTCAGTTATAGGTTAACGAATTATTGACGCGCTGTCAAGCGAGTTGCGCGGGCTCTTTGGGAACTGCTGTGAGAACCCCCCAAATGCGGATACCTGCCATGGAATTCCCAGAGAGCCGTTACGCGTATCGTGTATTGACGTTAGGTTCTACGATATAATATTTTCGTTTTGTGGTTGTAAATATTCTTGTGAGGAGTATGCCCATGCCAGAAGTTCAGGATGTTAACCAGGAAATTTTTGGTTCTCCTTTCCCGTCGAAACAGTTGGGTGATAGCAATACTAGCTGGGCGCGTGCATTGCATCAAATTAATATTGAGCGTCATGATCATGAGCGTACCCATCTGGCTCGCGCTCTGCACGATATTGTCCTCAATCGGCTGGCCTCATTTGCCATTGGCAAGGATGGGATGCTTGATTCACCCGAATTTCAATCCCTGGTTACCCAAATCCGCCAATTGATTGGTGAATTGCGCCCGGTTATGCTGCATTATGGCTTATGTCCTGCTCTCGAGGAACTGGTCGATGAGATTTCGGAGCCTTTGGAGGGGGTTACAATCGAGATCCAGATCGACCCTGACGATGGCCGCTTTGCCCCGGTGATTGAGGTACACCTCTATCGCATCCTCCAACATGCTATATCAAATGCATTGCGCCATGCCCGGCCAAGCGCTGTGCGCATCTTTGGGCAGTGCGCGGCTGATGGCGTGCAGATCACCGTTGCAGATGATGGCGTGGGCTTCGATGCCTCTCACGATTTAGAGGTCTTGTTATCCGCGCAACATTATGGTCTGGTTCGAATGTATGAGCGGGCTGAAATCATTGGTGGAGATTTGTGGATCACCAGTTGCCCTGGAGATGGTACCCGAGTGGAACTTCATTGGGCCCCGTAGTATTCGATTCTTGCAAGTGCGGTCATCACTTGACTTTCAGCCTCAATCGGCCTAGACTTAATACCCACACAGCCAGCAGGATACCGTCTGCAATTTTCGGTGTGCTAATGGCCTGAGGTGAAGATTTTTTCAATAGGTGATTGAACAATGATCGAAAATCATGATACAGTGCGGCAAATAGCCGCTTTGAAAACGAATTCCAAAATTGATGAAGATCGCATAAAAAAGGCTGTAGAGCAAATTATCTTGGCAATTGGGGAAAAGCCCGACCGCAAAGGATTGGCGCGCACACCCGAGCGGGTAGCCAATGCCTATGTCGAATTATTAGCCGGATACCGGGAAGATCCTATCGAGCTATTAAACGACGCCTTATTCGAAGTCACTTATGATGAAATGGTGATTGTGCGTGACATTGAGTTTTATAGCCTATGTGAACACCACATGATTCCCTTTTTAGGGCGTGCACATGTGGCCTATTTGCCCAATGGACGCGTGATAGGTTTGTCGAAAATCCCCCGTATTGTAGATATGTTCGCCCGGCGACTGCAAGTTCAAGAACGCATGACGCGCCAAATAGCCGACTTACTCGATGAACTGCTTCACCCGCGCGGTGTGGCGGTGGTGCTTGAAGGTTTACATTTATGCTCGATGATGAGGGGGGTAAAAAAGCACGATGCCCGTATGACCACCTCGGCAATGCTGGGGCATTTCCGCAAGAGTCTGGCGACGCGCCAGGAATTTCTCGATAATATCACTCGCGGCTCGACCCCCTTGCGTTTTTGATCGTTCAGTTCGAGACTAGTGCTTTGTAAAGATCATCCTTGTCAGAAGGTGCAACGCACTTGTTGAGCAGTCCCATCGATATTCATGCAACCGTAGAAGTGCGTCGCACCTAAAAATTAACTTAACTGTGCACTAGGTTTCTATGTGAAGGGCGACATCCTCACGCAGGCGAATCATGGTCTGTTGCATTAAACGCCGCGCTGCCTTATCGAGGCGTTCCCCACTAGCTGGATTCACCAAATCGGGCAGTAGTTCGGCCACCGGGACGGCTAGATGGGCATATTCCCACAAATCCGCTTCGATAATTTTGTCGCCGATCACCAGCGTATCCAGGTCAATTGTGCGCGGGGCAAACTTGTTGGATGTGCGCACCCGCCCCAAATGACACTCAATTTCTCGTAATTTCACCTTCAACGCCTCGGCGGATAATGGCGTATGAATCAGGATGGCCGCGTTGAGATAGTTTTCGCAGCCCACGCAGCCAACGGGTTCGGTTTCCCAGGTGTGCGACACCTGACCAACGCTGAAAACCTTTTCTAAATATTCCACAGCTTGAGGGATATTGGTTGCTGGTTCGATATTGCTGCCTAATTCAACACACACCCAACGGGCTGTCTTGTTATTTACTGCGTTCAATTTCAACTCCCACCGATTTCGCAAAGCGCACGGCACCGGGTTTTTCGACGCGCACCTGCACTTTATGCACGTGCGGCTCACTCAAACACAACCTGGCGATATCGCTTGCCAGAGCTTCCACGGTGAGGCGTTCGGCAGTCTCGGCATGGTGGCCGATTTTCTTTGCGACGGTGCGGTAGTTCACGCAGTCGGCAATATCGTCGGTTTCTGCGGCGCGTTGCTGATCGCTATATAGCACAATGTTAATCAGAATCTCTTGGGGCTTTTTGCGCTCCCAATCTTCAATGCCAATAATGCCGCGTACTTTCAAATCTTTGATGATGGTCTTATCCATGCGTTCTCCTATATCAGGTGGCGTCCGCCATCCAGGTGAATAATCTCGCCCGTAATATAGTCTGGACCGCTCAATAAGAAAACCAATCCCTCACTAACTTGCTCCACGTTCCCCCAGCACTGTGCAGGGACGTCATTGATGATTTTGGCAGCGTGTCCGCCGTCTGCCGGGGGGAGGATAGCGCCTAAAGCCAGCCCATTGACCGTGATGTTAGGCGACAGCGCTACGGCCAATGACCGGGTCAGCGCGGCCAGGGCGGCTTTACTGATGGTGTAGGGAAGATGATCTGCCCCGGGGCGCAGGGCGCGCCAGTCGAGGATGTTAATGATGCGACCGGGGTTCTTGCTTCCGAGTTGCGCCCCAAAGTGTTGACTAAGGATAAAGGGGGCGGTCAGATTGACTCTCAGGTGTTGATCCCATTGATCGAGGGTGGTACTGTCGAGTGAGAGCGCCTCGAAAATAGATGCGTTGTTGACCAGCCCATACAGCGGCCCGAAACTCAGCGCCTGAGGGATAATTTCGCTGACCTGTTGAGGGTCATCCAGGTCGGCCTGGATGATCTGCGCATTTCGACCGAGTGCTTCGATCTGCGCCTGGAGAGTTTGAGCCTCGGCAGGGGAATGCCCATGATGCAAGACGACATTGCCGCCGGCGTGCGCCACAGCCAGCGCTAATGCTTTGCCAATTCGGCGGGCAGCCCCGGTGATTAAAACACGTTTGCCGGTTAGGCTCATTCGGTGAGCGCTTTGGCGACGCGTTCCAGGCGTTGGTAGGCCTGCGATGCGACCTCGCTGAGGGCCTCGTTCTCGTGGAGTGTGCCAACATCCATCATCACTTTCGGATTTAAAATGCGCACGATTGTGCTCGACTCACCATCGGCCTCAACCGTGACATTGCAGGGCAGCATCAGCCCGATGGTTGGTTCGTGAGTCAGGGCACGGTGCGCCAGGGGCGGATTGCAGGCGCCCAAGATGGCATAGGGGCGAAAATCTTCGTCGAGTTTTTCTTTGAGCGTGGCGCGCACGTCAATCTGGGTTAAGACGCCAAAGCCTTCTGCCTTGAGCGCCTCAGTGACTTTGGATAGCGCATCTTCATAGGCAAGGTCTAGGACAATTTCGAAGCCGATTTCTGGTGTCATTCTTTATTCTCCATCTATGTGCGTTGGCCGAGTTAGTTCTCTTCCGAAGTGCTGCGGTAGTGCATCCAGAGGCTGAGGGCGAGAATGCCCCAGGCTGCCAACTGGGCGACTCGGATGCCGCCGCTCAGTACCATGCTGTCACCGCGCCAGCCCTCGATGAGCAGGCGCGCTCCCGCGCTCAGGGCCAGGAATCGCCAAAAGGTTTCACCGGCCACCCGCGAGTGAGTCTTGCCTTTTGGCGATCTTCTCGGCCAGATTCCCCACAAAATCAAGATCGCCAAAATGGTCTCGTAAATTTGTGTGGGATGGCGTTTTGCTCCCCAAAGATCTATTCCCCAGGGCAGCGCAGTTTTGGTGCCGAAAGCATCGCCAGACGCAAAATGGGTGAGTCCCAGCGCAATGGCGAAGACGGCCAGCAGCGGGGTAAGTGCATCCAGCGTTTCCCAGAGGGGAAGGCTCTTGCGGTTGCCGTAGATTAATGCTGCCAGCACACCGATGGCTACACCGCCGATGGGGTCGAACAACCCCAGGTTGCGCGAGAAAATATTAAGCGGACTCTCTAAGAAAATGGCTGCATTTTGGGCAACGAAACTGAGACGCGCCCCGATCATGCCGGCGAGTAAGGCAGTGAACGCCAGATTGTAAACTGTATTGGCATCGCTCTCAAAACGGACGGCCAGACGCTCGGCCAGGGTTAACCCCAGCCACAAGCCCAGTAGTAAGATCAGGCCTGGCGTTGGTACGGCAGCCGGCCCAATTTGAAGGATAGGCAGCATCAGGGAGCCTCCTCGAGGAGTGTTTCGACGCGGGTGCGCAATAACGCTTCGGCCATGGGACCGCCGATGACTACCTCTTGAATAATGCCCGAAGAATCGACAAAGAAAGATGTGGGCAAAGAGCGCAATTGGTAGGCTTCGGAAACCTGGCCGTCTACATCAAGCAAGATGGGAAATGTCAGATTGTTTTTGGCCACAAAGGCAGCCGCGCTCGCGGCTGTATCTTGATGGGTGGCATTGACAGCCAGAATCACGAACCCTTGCGCTTGATAGCTTTCGTACACTGCTTGCATGGCGGGCATTTCGGCGCGGCAGGGAGGGCACCAGCTTGCCCAAAGATTAATGAGCACGGGTTGGCCGCGCAGATCGGCCAGGTGGATGGTTTCTCCATTGAGCGAATGAAGCGTGAAGTCGGGAGCCAAGAAACCCACTTGCGGGGCGGGGATCTCTCCGACGGTGGTGCTGCCCTCCGGGGCAGCGCTTACCCAAACCCACCCTGCGCTGAGGGCGAGAATAAGTGCATAAAGTGGGAGTTGGAATCTTTGAATAGAGATATTCATGAAAAAAGTTGTGGCGGTCCCATAGAACTGGACACTTTGGTGGCTATCAAATTTCAGTTTGATCGCATCAAAAATATCTTTGACCAGGTCAAATTGGCTGTCCATTCCAGCGCATTCAAAGTACATATTTAAACAACGACTACTAAAATATAGCGGGGCCCATGCCACCCAACGAATGCGTTAAGCGCCGGGCGGTTTTGTCCCTGACGCGTCTTTCGTGATAACCAATTTTAGCTTATCGCACTGCGTACCCTCCGGGCGAAAGCCCGGTCGCCGTTAACGCATGGACGGTTTCAACTTACTTCACATCTACTAAAACCGCATTCACTGCGAGCCGCAACGGATACTCGCCGCTGACGGCATCGAACCCTTTGCAGGTAATGAGGGTCAGCATGTCGTAATCTGAGTGCGGCAGGGCACTGAGGTCGTTAGGGCGCACTTCCGTAAGGGAACGCACTTCGTAGATATGTTTTTTCCCAAAGGCTTGGATGATGATCTCATCGCCGTGCTTGAGGGTGTGCAGGTTAACGAAGGGGCCAGGGTTATTGAGATTATCCCAAACGTGGGCGGTAATGGCGGTATTGCCTGCCCAGGTCGGGTAGGCCGTGCCTTCGAGATAGCCCGCACTGGCACCGAGCCAGCTCACATCCCAGCCCTGTCCGGTCAACGGGATACCCACAATGGGTATTTTCACGTCAATCGAGGGGACTTCCAGCACGAAGCCGTCCATCTCCGCGTAAGTTTTCTCAGCAGGCCGCGCTTGAAGTTCAGTCACCACCCCCGGAGCGAAGCCGGTAGCGGGGAGTTGTGCTACCCCAATCGCAAATTCACTCAACTGGTACATCTTGGCACACAGTTTACCGTCTTTTTCATAGGTATTGGATATCACTATCCACGGGCCGCCCGCATGACTGTGGAACATCTGCAAGTTGCTGAAGTCCCAGCCTGCCTGTCTCAACAAGGCATTCGTGGGTTTGAGACAAACTTCGATGGGCGGGCTGAAGGCATTGATCTCCTGCCCATCTGATCCGATAACTGTGATATCGAACACACGATCACCAAGCTGGAAGTTGCCTGTATCAACTTCGCGAATGATGATCTGGCTACCATCCTGAACTGTATCGGCAAAGATCGTCACCTTAACGACGCTAATATTGCAGACACCACCGGCCATTCCTACCGGGCATTTTCTGGATACCTTGCCGCCGCCGTCATCGCCAGTATCACCGCCGCCGCCTGACTGCCAGGTTGAGACCACGTTGTAGGCGTTGCCGGTTGTGTTCCTAAAATGGATCCAGCCGATATTCTCGCCCCAGGCATAGCCGTCGAATTCGCCGGTGGCCGGGTCTATCGTCACCTGGCTGTGTGTGGGGTCAAAGTTGATCCAGCCCACGTTAGTGCCCCAGGCGTAGCCGGAGAGATTCCCATCGCCATCATTGTTGACGCCATAGGTATTCGCGGCGTCGTTGGCGTAGGTGTGCGCACCGCCGCCCTCGTGTGTCCCCAGCCGGACCCAGCCAATATTCTCGGCCCATACGTAACCTTCGAGATGGTCATCATAGACCGTCACGCCGCCGTTGGCGTCGTTGAAGTTGAGCCAGCCCACGTTGGTGCCCCAGGCCCATTTTTCTGTGGCGTCGATATTGGTCGCATAAGCCACCGTGAAGACCAGGGCAGTCAACAGCAGAGCGAATAACAACACCGGATAGCATTTATTCGTTCGCATTTTTCTTATCATTACAGTTATCTCCTAGCAAATTCGGGAGTCGTTGTCCTTTGATACTTTGGTCAACAAAATAATCCGTTCAGGCGCCAACATAAGCATTTAATCTAGATTTTGGGAAACCGCCTAAAACAACAGGTGCGTCCACTTCTCCAGCTATACGCAATTTCAAGTTAGCCACTTGCGAATCAGCACAAGCATCGACGTCCATGACTTGCATAAAAGCACCTAAAGCACCAAAGACTCAAATCTTCTATTGCCCACCGCGAACCGGCCAGACGTAGCGGCTATCCGTCTTAAGGCCGTAGCTCACCTGGCCGTCGTTCAGGTTCGTGTTCCAGACGAAGGATGGATTGTTCGCATTAGACGTACTCGACCAATAGCGGAGCGTCACGACGCCAGTGAAAGGGTGGCCGCTGGGCAAGGCTGGACTGGAGCGCCCATAATCTATCAGGCTGTTCAGTTCCCGTACGTTCGGCAAGCGCCAGTCCCCCGCGCTGGAGCCATCTGTCAGACCACACGTACCGCTTGCCAGGGCTGCGGCATCTGAAAAGGCAGTTGATAAATTTCGAGTTCCGTAGCAATTGGCGTTTTTCACCCAGATCAACCCAGTCAGGTTGTCTGTCACCGTGCCGTTGCTGTTGTCGGTGAAGCGCGGGCTGGGCCAGTCTACGCCTTTCCGCAACTCTCCGTCTTCTCCCGTCACGCCGGCATCTGTAAAGGTATCTCCGGTTTCCGGGGGACGCGAGCGCTCTGATGCCAGGTCGTAGATTTCATTCAAGGTTTGCATCGTCCCAGTCCCAGGCGCTACACCTGGCTCTGTGAATGTGCTTTGCGTCCCGGCTGTGCCGTTGTTGATCCGATTGTAAATATCCGTCAGCGTGTAGGAATTCGTTGCCCCCGGCGCCCCGGTCGAATCTGTGGTGCCTGTCGCGGCCAGCCCCCCTATCGTTACCAGAAGGGACGCGACAATAGCTAAGAGAATATAGGTTGTTCTTCTATAATTTAGTTTCATCTGATTGCTCCTTCTCCATCTAATCGCTTTATTATTCAAGCAATTAATCGTTCGCTGGAATCAAAAACGACCTGACATTTACACTTGTTAACGGCTTTGGTGCAAGAATAAAATTATCCGCTGATTGTTTAGTGGTACTCTCGCTAAATTAGATTATAATAGTCCTCGAGAAAGAACGGAGG
>CAYFMI010000094.1:0-14668 GCA_964344175.1 uncultured Anaerolineales bacterium | reverse complement strand
ACCATGGTTCTGAAAGGCCCTTGACCTTTTTACAGAAAAGTATTTACACAATCTGTTCTTCGGCAACATTCCAGCGAACTGTGTAAGTTCTTCATATTCAGCGTACTGAGAGAAGCTGATTACCGGGAAGATGGGTTCTTGAAAAGTGAGTATGAGAACCCCAAAGTATATTCATGAAAATGTAAAACATCCGCGCTCTTATTCACAGTGGCAAACTTCCCGATTGCATAGACATTTGTCCCTTTCAAAATATGATCTTGAAAGATTAGAATTAAAAGCGAAAAATAGCGCTTGAATTTACGAAAAAGGTGAAATACAACCGAATTGCATCCTATTTTCGTAAATTCAATTGAGGCATGGGCTATTCGATGCACAATTGCCCATGATTAGCTAGGCACAAAAAATAACGCATACCAACAAATATAAAAAGGGTGCGCACTACTAGAATACGATTTAGGAGATACCACTATTTATGAACACATCAAATACCGTAATCCTCGTTACTCAAGCAGGCATGGGGTCCACAGAGTCAACTTTGCAGCATAAATTGCTCAAAACGTATCTGGGGCTGCTTAATAACAGCGGCCTATCTCCCGCTGCGATCTGCTTCTACGCCGACGGAGTCAAGATGGTCGTCGAAGGCTCGCCGGTGCTAGATGAGCTTAGAGCTATCGAAGGCAAAGGCATACGCTTAATCGTGTGTAATACTTGCCTTAATGATTTGGGCCTGCATGAACAACTCAGGGTAGGGATTGTTGGCGGCATGCCCGACATCATCGAAGCGCAATGGCGCGCGGATAAGGTCATCACAATTTAACACAACGCCAGGCCCGATGGCAAATTCTCATCGGGCCTGGCTGTGCGTAAAGTACAACTAATCGTAGCCTAACTCACGTAATTTCTGATCGCTATCGCGCTTCTTTGTGGATTGCTTCCCCAGCAATTCCCCCCAAAAGATATCATCATAACGCCGTGAGCGCACCGGCAGCGGCATGGGGACTCCCCACCCAAGCAGCAGGACTTCTTCCTTAGGCTGGAGGCGGGCCAGCATACCCCGCAGCGAATCGCGCCCCGAAAGGCCCGACAAAACCGCCCGGATGTCATCTTCGTCGCCCAGCCAGCCGGAGATGCGTGTGCCTAATTGCGACATAACTTCATCGTAAATCTGCGAGGGGCGCTGATCGATAATCAAGAGGGTGACGTAATATTTGCGCAATTCCCGTGCAATGGTACTGAAGGTTGTTTGACGGGCCATCTCGCGGTTGAGCAGTTTGTGCGCTTCTTCAACAGCAATCACCAATGGGCGCGGCTCATCCTTATCAGAACTGCGGAATTTGTTGGCCGTGTATTCCCAGCGCTCGCGAATTTTGCGGGTAAGTAAATTACTAACAAAGAGATAGTCCAAATCGCTTTCGTGTTTGCCAAATGAGAGCACAATATGCTGACCCGCTTCTAAGGCTTTAATGATTTCGCCAACCGTATCGGCTGCCGGGCGCTCGACAATATATTCAGTATTGAACAGGCGGCGCAACTTGTTATGCAGCCCTTCGGCAGCCATGATGTTAACCCCCTCAGCGTTGGCCCAGGCAGCCACACTGCCGGGGGCCGGAATACGCTTACCATCATCGCCTTCAATCAAAGCCCCCACTTTCATCTTGCGGAACTCATCATACCAGCGCTCAGCGCCAAAACTATTGATTAGCGCGTCCAGGGTCGTTTGGGTTGTTTCGCGCAGGTTGAGTTCACGGGATAATAATTCAATATCTGCCGGGCGGATATCTTGGGTGGCAATTTCCAAATTGAAATCTGGCGCTCGCCCGCGGATGGCCGCACCAGCGCCCAGCCCCACGATCCGCACGCGGGCGGGGAATTTGGTTTTCAGCCCTACCACCGCTAACCCGGTATCCGAGGCGACATCATCAAAGCCGTATTCGTTGTGCATATCAAAGACCAGCACCGAGGCAGCGTTGTACTGAATCAAACCAGCCAGCACCATGCGGGTGAGGAAAGATTTCCCCGTCCCTGTGGCACCGAAGATGCCCGAAGAGCGTTGGACGAATTTCTCCATGTTGATGCGCACCGGGTGATCTTGTTCGCGGGTATAGCCAATGACAAAATTGCCTTTCTCGTCTTTGCCGAAAATTTCGGCAATGTCGCCTTCGTGCGCCAGATAGACTTTCGAATGATGCGGGGGCACAGTTTTGACCGGCAGTGGGCGCGGCTGATCGTGCAGCCCGGCATCAATGGCAGACATCCAGCGCTGATATTCTGGAGAACCCAGTTCAGGGCCGACTTCCAACATCAGAGCAGGGAGAACTTCCAGATTGGTGTAGAGCGTTTGTCCATGCAAAAGGCGGGCCACATCGGGGGGGAAGCGCGCTTCACTTTGCTCATCTGCAAAACGCGGGTTGGTTGCCCCTAGTTGAATATCGGTCACCAAACCATAAAAATGCCAGGGGGTATTTTCAATGACTACAAAAGCCCCTTCTTGCACATCTTTCGAGGGAACTTCCAGGCGCACGCGGAATTTTTCTTTCAATCCTCCGCCAATGATATAACCAATTTGTTTGCGCTCCATTACAAACCTCCCTGCCAACCGACGACATCACCTAAAGCGTCCAAAACGGCCATCAATAGGGCGTAATCGTCACGTAATAGCGTAATAATTTCTTGCACAGCCTCAGAAACCCAGCGGACGTTACTGCCTTCTCGATGGGCGGCATCGGCTTGTTCTAAATGGGCTGCCAACAACTCACCGATTGGCGCTTCTTTTGAGCGCAGAATATGCCGAAAATAGCCAAAGCGCCCCGAAGAGGTGAATTGGCGAACTTCATCAGGGCTGCACTGGTAGATCACATCCAGACTGAGGGGCGGGCGCGGCGGCAATAGATGTTTGATCTCCCCGTTTTGGCGATACCCAACCGCCAGCACACTAACTTCGACAGGGACATTGCGGTTGACGCGGTTATCGGCAATGACGTTTTCGTCAACACCATCGGCGGTGACAAGCTGGCGCACAATGCCGTCATCATCGATGTGAATGTCGTGAATCAAACCATAAATCTGGCTGCCATCTTCCAGGGGAACACGCACCAACCCGCCAAAGGAGGGCGCCTCCAGTTGGGATACACGGCAGCCCACCACAAAGCCAGTTGTCCCGGCGCGCAGTAAGCGTCCAATTTCAATTGCAGTCATCCTGATTTCCTTCCTGTTTGTCGGCTATCTTTTTTGCTGCTCTGTTTGTGCGATTCTACGCCTACCTCTACCCCGCGGCCGCGCAGTTCCAGGGCAATCATATTTTCGACTTGTGCTTTCTCATCCTGCGTGACAACTGCGACCTCATGAGAACGGTGCAAAATATAAGGGTACGTGCGCCCTCCCATAATCTGGCATTGATGTACCAGGATAGCGTGAAGGTCATCCAGCATCTGCGCGTCTTCAGCAACCCAGGCAGGAATTTCTACCCGCACCGGGTATGGGTTGCGGGCATGCGGCCCGACATTGAGGTAGAAGAAGTGCAAAGCCAGTTCGGCTGTATATTGATCGGCGCTGCGCGACTGAATGCCAAAAACAGCCGAACGCTCACCAGGGGCAAGATGGCGCTTGAAAATATCGGCATCGGTAATGTAGAGATAGGGGCGATATTCACGCCCGGCTTTGTCAATCTCATCCTGGGGCAAGGTGGCAATTTCCAATAGGCGCACCAACAAATCGCCGCGCGGCTTGTCGATGTATCCGGCGGTGGCCGCTTGAAGGTGATGCAAGCGCCGCAAAGCACGTAAATATTCTTTGAATTTCTCTTCGTACTCGCGGGCCTCTAAACCGGCTTCACGGCCAACCCATAATTCTAGCGGGCCATCTGTCAGGGTAATCAACGGCGTTGTTAACCCTTCGGCCAATTCTGATAACAGTTCCCGCTCCCGCAGATCGCGCATCAGCGCTACCATACGCTCGGAGATGCGGCTGCCGGCGAGGTGCATTTCAGTATCATAAAAAAGCTGAGTCTGAACGGTCGTCAACGGGGCTGCCGAGTCCCCATGCTGCATTTGGATGGCGCCCACATTGACCAGGCAATAATCTACCGAGGCGTGGCGGTCGGGGTTAATCTGCGAGCCGTCTGCCGCCAGCAACGTGATTTTCTCCGGCAAGGAAGGGGACGCTTTATGAAAATCCAATCGCTCATCTTTGGGCACCGCACAGCGCAAATTAGGGTTAGCAGTAATTGCCGCAGTCACTTTGGACTGCAAGGCTTCCATATCCTCGGTTACAGACTGCAGAACGCTATCGGCTTCTTCGCGCGTCTTACGCAAAAATTCTGCCCGCTGCGGGGCCTGGATGCCCATCTCGATCACCTGTTTACGGACTTGCTGAAAATCAATTGCCATGTCAATCTCTGAGGACTTACGCAGTTCGATGAAAGGTATTCCGAAAATAGGGGTGTGTGGGGCGCGAAGCGCCCCACACACCCCTATTTTCGGGCTTTCCCTACGCAAGTGCATAACTATCTCTTTTAGAACATTTGTTTGGAGAATTATAAAGCCAAACAAAGCCTTGCGCAAGAGAAAACGAGGCCTCCATTTCGTGGTATAAATAAACCCCGTGGATGAAAAAATCTCTTTCTCCCCCCCTCGGCGGGCCGGCTCGATCTTTCATATAGGGATGATCGTCGCCCTGCTTGTCGGCGCAGGCTGGGGCCTTTTGCAAGCCACCCGCGCTCAGGTCGGGCCAGTGTTCTTGCTATACGTATTTCCCGCGCTCCTATCGATCCCGCTGGTGCCGTGGTTGGCCTACCGTCTCTATACGCTGCAAAATTCAGCATATATCCTCGAGCGTGATGCCGTCCAATTGCAATGGGGCTGGCGCGCCGAAACAATCCCCACTTACGATATCCTTTGGGTGCGGCCCGCCGCCGATCTTGAAATTCCCCTGCGCTTGCCCTTCTTGCGCTGGCCGGGAGCCATGCTGGGGAGCAGTCGCCTGCCCGACAGCCGCCCGGTGGAATTCTTGGCATCTCAAAGCAACAAACTCATCCTGATTGGGACACATGAACGGGCCTTCGCCATCTCTCCCAACCAACCGGATGCATTCATTCAAACCTATCAACAGTTATTCGAACTCGGATCACTCAACCCTTCCAGTCCAAAGACGGTTTACCCCGGCTTTTTGTTTGCCCTGGTCTGGCGGGCTATCCCCGCCCGGGTTTTACTGCTATTGGGCGCGATCCTCAGTCTGACTCTGCTAATATGGGTCAGTTTATCCATTCCCAGCCGTGCCCAAATTGCCCTGGGCTTTACCCCCAATGGGCTGCCGCGCGACCCACTCCCCAGCATCCAATTGATGTTTTTACCGGTGTTCAGCATTTTTATCTACCTGCTCAATAGCGGCCTGGGTTTCTTCTTCTACCGCGAGCAAGAAAACCGCCCCTGGGCCTACATGCTTTGGAGTACCAGCGTACTAATCGGCATTCTCTTCATCTTGGCGACAGCATTTATCCTGCGAACCGGGTGACTTTTCCACACCTTATAGACACTTATCCACAGAAATTACAGGACTTCTCCACAGATTTATGCAAATTCTTTTCGGATTTCTCGCCGGGCTGCTTATCAGCCTGATCGCCTGGAAATTGGGTTCGCTCTCGAAGAGTGGGGCTTGGGCCGCCGCCCTGAGCGGCGGGGTCATCTTTGGGCTGGGGTCTCTCCCCTGGGCAGCCATTCTCCTGACTTTTTTCATCTCTTCCAGCGTGCTTTCGAAGACCTTCAAAAGCCGCAAAGCAACGATGAACGAGAAATTCGCCAAAGGCAGCCAACGCGATGCCCAACAAGTTCTCGCCAATGGCGGGTTGGGTATGCTGCTGGCGCTATTTACTGTTCTTCTCCCTGAACACCGCCTCGCGTTATGGGTTGCTTATCTAGGAGCAATGGCGGCGGTCAACGCCGATACCTGGGCAACAGAATTGGGCGTGCTTAACCCAAATCCGCCGCGTTTAATAACTACAGGTCAGGTTGTGGAAGCAGGCACCTCGGGGGGAATTTCGTCAATGGGGACTCTGGCAACCCTGGGGGGTGCCGCGTTGATTGGGCTGGTAGGTGCGGCCTTCTCCCTCAGGGGGGACGCGCCCGCCCTATGGCTGGCTGCCACCCTGGGGGGCGTGAGTGGCTCCCTGTTCGATTCGTTGCTGGGCGCTACGGTTCAAGCCATCTACCACTGCCCAACCTGTAACAAAGAGACTGAACGCCACCCATCTCATGGCTGCGAAACCCAAACCACTCAAATTCGCGGCTGGCGCTGGCTGAACAATGACTTGGTAAATTTTCTTGCTTCTGTTGTGGGAGGGGGAACCGCACTAGGGGCTTGGCTGTTGATTAGATAGAATCGCAACACACCCAACCATTAACATGCGTCGCTATGTTGATCCCCATCCCCCCTCCACTTTTTGACAACACAGGAATTATTTCAAAAAACGGGATTCCGGCGTAGCTGGAATCCCGTTTTTTGAAGGTCTACGAGAGCGTGCAAAGATACCACGCTCTCGCAAACTACCAATTCCCCATAGAAAACTAGCATTTAGAGTAACTCACATTTTTCTGTCAGCTATTATTCTTCGGGCACAACCGCTCTGCCGATGATTTCAATCTCTCCGGTTTCCATACGATATTCGTAAATTTCGGTCGCCCGGTAGAGTTTCTGTTGCAGCATGAAGAAACCATGCCAGTGCGCCCAGTCAGGAGCACCCATCATTGCCCCCTGGCGGGCGCGACGCCCATCATGATGCCAGATATAGTAATGCAAAATCTGGAATTCATCTTCCCAGGGATTTTCTTTAAGCAACCCAGCTTCGGCCAATTCAACCCGCATGGCTTCAACCGGTTCCCAATAAGCTTCGACATATAGCTTGACTGCATCATCACCCGATTCGAAATAGGCTTGGGTGTGGGTTGAAACGTGACAGGTATCGCAGACCTGCTCCATCTCGACGCGCCCGGCTTCACCATCGCCATAGAACAAATCCATGATGTCGTCACTGGCGCGCACCTTGGAGGTCTTGGCCCACAGGTTCCAGTAGAGGCGCTGGGTGACATTGTGCGTGGTCTCAAGATCACCGATGCCGCTCATATGGCAGGTGGCGCAAGTTGGAGCACGGTAATCGCCAGGTTCCCATTCGCCAGAGGGGCTGTCCCAAACCCATTCTTCGCCCTCGGTGCCGAAAATTTGACCATGCTTGGTGTTTTCGTAGATTTCAATATCGGGGTGATCCGGCCCGAGGTGGCAACCGCCGCAAGCTTCGGGCTTGCGCGCTTCAGCAATCTCAAAGCTATGGCGACTGTGGCAGACAGTGCAATTCCCGATCTCGCCATTCGGATACACATTGCCGATACCTGCGCTAGGATAGGTTGCCGCAGTAGGGTGACCTGTTTCGTCAACTACCAGATCAGTCCCATGACACTGCATACAACCGGTTTGGTCGGAGGCTGTCTTGTATTCGGGATGGTTTTGGCCTTCGTGAACCTCAACCAACGCTGTCAACCCGTCTTTGGGGACGCGTTGAATGTGCGCCTTGTAGTGCCCACTGGCATTAAATTCGGCCACCTGGTCTTCATGACATTCGCCACACACAGAAGGTGGAACCAACATAGATACAGCCACCGTCAGGTCTTCGTGTCCTTCGACCTCTTTTAGGGCCATGGGCGAATCGGCTGCTACTTCGTGACAATCAAGGCAGGTGATAGCCTCATTAGCATGGATACTGTCATCCCAGTCGGCAACAATGCCCATGGTTTCATCAGCGTGGCAATCGATGCAGCCTTTTGCTTCAGCGGAAATTTCAGCAAGCGGATCGGCTTCTTCAGCAGGCTTCCCCCCGCAGGCTGCCAGAACTGTACCAAGCAAAACGACAAGAATGGCAATCGACAACCATTTCAAATTTTTCATTTTTGCATCTCCTCAAGATACTTTTGGATTTTGCTATTCATATTTGCTTTGAAGTAAGTATTTGTTTAAATTTGAGTGCCCCACCTCCTCATGACAGGTTACACACCTAGAATCTGTAATCCCTTGAAAGTATTTTTGATGATCTTCTTCATCTTGCGTAGCAGTTTCTAGCTCAACATGACAAGTCATGCAGCCCGAATCGTAGACAAATTCTTCCCTGTATTCACTCTTAGCTTTCCAGTCGATTGCACGGGTATCGCGAAACACTTCCACAAAAACATCATGTATGCCCGTACGCGCCTTATGGAAAAAATAAATTGCCGAGTTGTCATGGGGCAAGTGACAAGTAGTGCAACTAGCTTTTATGCCGAAATCATTGTTGCCACCGTGAAGTGCATCAGCATTCGACAGCACAAAAGGCTCCATGCTGTGACAACCCACACAAAAATCGGCATCGGAAGTGGCAGCGAAACTCTCATCGCCAACCAACCACGAGAGAAAAGGCAACACAAACCCAACCACAACGATAAAAACGAAATACACAAATATTCGGGCAGTTTTTTTCATCTCTTGGATGCGACTCAATAGCTTCATGGGGCATACCTCTCAATTTGGGAATTTATGCAAACATTAATCCAACGCTAATATTTTATATAGTTTGGCTTGTGAAACCTATCGCAAAAAGGGATGGTCTTTTAACCAAAAAGAGAAGGTCAGAGTTGCTGACCTTCTCTTTGTTAGCCCGTTTAGACTAGCACACTAGGGCGATTCGCTGCGTTGCTTTTGCCACCACAGCGCCGCCTGAACGCGGCTGTTCATATGCAGCTTATCCATGATGCTGCGCAGGTGCGAACGAACTGTATTTTCAGAGATTGTCAATTGGCTGGCTATCCCTTTATTGGTCAGACCCTCGGCTACTAATTCTAAAACCTGAAATTCACGCGGGGTGAGCAAATTGGCTTCAGCTTGCTGGCCTGGAAATTGGGTAGTTTTTTCTTTTCCAATTAGTGCGCTATCATCCAATGTTTGGTGCTGATCGGTTTCTTTGGCAGGTTGAGTTTGAGCCAGGGATGCAAATTCCATCAGCAAACGCGGCGCCATAGCCGGAGGAATAATCGCTTCTCCGGCTGCTACCCTGACGATGGCTTCGCACATATATTTGCTATCCGTATCAGTTTTTAAGATATAGCCCTGCGCGCCAGCCTTGACTGCTTCGAAAAGGTCGTGCTCTTTCTCGGATACCGTGATCATGATGACCTTCAAGTCTGGGTAAGCCGACAATATTTGCCGCGCAGCTTCAATCCCCCCCATGCCGGGCATCTGGATATCCATCAAGACAACCTCTGGAACAGTCTTTTGAATATTTTCGAGGGCAGAGGCCCCATTATTAGCCTCGCACACGATCTCAAAACGGCCATCCCTTCTTAATAAACTAGCCATCCCATCTCTGAAAAGTACATGATCATCGACTAACATGATCTGTATCGGCAATGATAATTTCGTCATCCGTCTCTCTCCCAATGGTCTTAATGAACCCTTATTGAACTTCTGCACGCGGTGAAGGGAACAGCGGCAAAAGCGCAGTGATTTTTGTGCCTTCACCGGGAGCTGTTTCAAGTTTGAAAGTTCCCCCCAACCTTTCTGCGCGCTCCCGCATAATGCGCAAGCCAAAGTGATTGCCACTCTGTTCGGAAAAATAGTCAAAGCCGCAGCCATCATCTTCGATGGCAAGTTCTGCGAAGCTACCCTTGATTTGCAGATCGACGCGCACCGCTTGAGCCTGGGCATGCTTGCGAACATTGGTTAGCGCTTCTTGCAAAATGCGCAATAGTTCAGCTTCAACTACGGCAGAGAGACGCACATCCCCATCTTGGGCACGGAAATCTGTGCGCAAACCACTACGTTGACGGAACTCCGAAATCCAGGCCGCTGCGGTGGTGGTTAGATCTCCCGTGGGTCGGGTGCGCAAGCCATCGATCGATTCGCGCACATCATAACAGGCATCCCGCACTACTCTCCTGATAGCTGTCAGATCTTCTTTCGTGCGCTTAATTTCACCGAGGCGCAAATCATCTTCCAGAATTTCGGTCTTGATGCGCAACCAGCCGAGGGTCTGAGCCAGACTATCGTGTAACTCTCGGGAGATGCGCTCTCGCTCTTCTAAAATTGCAAGCTCTTCCGTTCGTTGATGAAAGCGGGCGTTTTCGACCGCCACACCCAGTTGATGTCCAATGCACTCCAACAACTGCATAAATTCGGCGGTGAAACTATCTGGATCGGCGCTAAAGAGAGTCAATATGCCCAGAGAACGACTGCGGGAACTTAGCATGACCGACGCAAACCTGGAGTAACCTGCCGACACCAACATACAAGCCTCATTACCTGTCATGCATCGCGAGTCGGGGAATAAAGCCTCACACAGGGCAGTTTCGACCTCTAAGATTTGGATAGGATTTCCCATCTGCTGAATTCGATGACGATAGCCTTCTTTTTGCTGTACCTGCGTAAAACAGTTCAGGACGGTATTTGATAATCCTGAATGGGCCGCGATCCCGTTTTTGTCGCCTTCGAAAAGCTGAATAATTCCCCCGGCTGCGTCAGCAACATGAACCACTTTCATTAATGCTTCATTCAACACATCATCCAATGCACCGGCGCGACTAATGATGATGGCAACATCCGAAATGGCATCCAGTTCTTGAGTGCGCTGTTGAATACGGTTATTGAGTAAATCACGCGAGGCACTTAGATTGGCCGTCATCTGGTTCAAGGTTTGGCCGAAAATCTCTAATTCGTCTCCGGTATTCAGCGTACAGCGGATCTCATAATCCCCGTCCCCAACTGCGGCCGCGACCATTTTGAGTTGTCCTACCGGAGCAATGACCATCCTGCGCACCATGATATACAGCGCAACCATCACCAGGCTAACAATGCTCACGGCAGAGAAAGTCAGCACCCGGCGGCTGTTGGCTAGAGAGTGCTCCATTTCTTGAGTCGGGATCAAAACACTCAACCCTCCGCGCACATCACCGACCTGATAGCCCTGATCTTGATGGCATTCGAGACAGGTTGTAGTCGTCATCAGCGGGATCATGAATCGGTAAACCGGATCACCCCCAACCCGCTCGAAGGACGTAATCGAGACAGGGTTATTTTCAAATTGCATAAGAGCATCATGTTCAAAATCATCGGGCGCGTTTTCAGGGTTAGTCAAATTTAAGCTGGTGATATGAAAACGGTAATAGCCTTTTTCATCCGACAAATCCGAAAGTTCCTTGGTCACCATGGCAGGTGTTTTTCGATAATAACCGTCTTCAGAGTCTAAGAAATAATCCCCAGGACTGGTTGTCCAGACTCCTTGATATTGTGCGACCCATTCACGCGTAACCAGCATTTCTGTTAATAGCGCCTGTGCCTGGGTGTCGATCTGCTGAACAGCCTGGCGCTCTTCTAATTGATAGATACCAATAAAAAGGAAAAAACTTGTCACCGTGATCACCAAACCAATACTCAACGTGAGACGCGTTCCGAGGCTTACGCGACGCGGGAAAAGATTTTTCAGTTTCGTGAGCGGCTGAATCTGTGCTGCTTGCATTCAGTTATTTCCTTTCACAATGTGCAAATGTATCTTCGAACAATCACCACACCTCACCGTGCTTAAGGTAACTCGACATCCACAAAGGCCGTCATTCCCCAACGCACAGGCGCTCCTTCGGGGTCGAAATCCAGCGTGACAGGGTAGGTTACCGAGCCGCGGTGGTCGCGGCCTTGCAGATCAATCTCGGCGATAACGCCGCGGAATTCCTGAGCGGGGAAAGCATCTAGTGTAATAGCGGCGACCATGCCGGGGTGCAGCAGGGCTACATCGCCCTCGGCCAGGTCGGTGGTCTCCACCTGCCAGGCCGAAATATCAGCTAGCAAGGCCAGCCCAGCCCCCGGCACGACCGTCTCCCCTTCTTTGACATCAAAAGAGATTAACGTTCCCGCGAAGGGCGCGCGCAATTCCAGATCGTCATGAGCCGCCTGGGCAGCCTCCAATTGAGCCTGAGCATTGGTAACCCGCGCCTCAGCCAATTCGATATCATCAGGATCGGGGCCATGCTGCAAGATCTCATTGTCCCGCTGGGCGTCGGTCAGTTGGGCCTGGGCAAGGGCCAGTTTAGCCTCTTCTTTGGCAATATCGATCTCATCCCCCAATCCAGTCAGCGCATTGTACAAGCGCACTGTGGCATCATAGTCGGCCTGTGCCTGAGCTTTACGGCTCAAGTAGTTGGCCCGTGTGAGATCATCTTCGGGTTTGTCTTCATAAGGCTCGAAATCTTCAATCGCTTTCTCAAGCTCGTCTTCGGCCAGGATCATATTGGCATAGGCGCGATCAATATCGGTCTGATCGGCAGTCTGGGAGAGATTCCGCAAGCGCCATTCGGCATCGTCAATATCTTCGCGCGCCTGGGCGATGGTTTGTTGTGCTTGAGCGGCCATCAGATCGTTACTATCATATAGCTCGTCAAGAGCCTGTTGAGCAGCGATCAAGTCTAACTCGGCGGCGGTGACAGCAGCCTGCAACTGCTCCTGATTCTCCAGGCGCGCCAAAAGCTGATTCTCTTCAACAAATTCGCCCTTTGTGACAAAGACTTCCTCGACCAATCCGCCAGCGCTAAAGCTCAGGTGGACAAATTGGAGGGGGATAACCTGGCCTTCGGCAGAAATCAGGGCTGGTCCTGTTTCCTGAGGCTCAGCCTCCGCCCGAGGTGTGGGGGTCGGGGGAACAGGAGCCAGATAGGTCAGATACCCCCAATACCCGCCAAGAGAGAGTGCTGCAACAATGATGCTGCCGAGGATAATGCGTGTTGTTCTCATAATTGTCTCCAAAATTGCATAAATGAGGACAGCCTAAGACGTAAAGCGTACTTACGTTTTACCTGTCACTCATGCTTGATCGCTTCTACAATATTGACGCGGGCCGCCCGGCGAGCGGGCAGCAAAGCCGCACCCTGAGCAATAGCCAGGGCAATGAGGGTTCCAATCACATAAGGCTGCGAGTGATAGACATACACCAGATCGTATCCGTTCATCACATTCATGGCCCAAATCATGATCTGTGCCATGATATAGCCAAAGGTCAGCCCGTAGATGCCTCCCATCGCGCCCAGAGTCAACGACTCGGCCAGCACCATGCGCAGCACCTGATTGCGAGTCATTCCCAAAGAACGTAAAGCGCCGATCTCCCTCCGCCGCTCCATAATATTCATGGTCAGGGTATTGATGACGCCCAAAGCGCCGATAATCACGCCAATAAAATTCAAGACATCGAACATCTGAAAAGATTGAGTCATCAGTTCTTCGATGTGGGTTTTAAATTCCTCGGTCGTCTGAATGCTAATATTGCGGCGGCTTTTGTAGCGGGATTCAATATCATCGGTCACAGCCTCCACAGAGTAACCCGGCGAGACATTAATGGTAAACCGATCTACGCCGCTCTCGGCAAACCAGCGCGCCATATCGTCATAGGTTCCGTGGACAGTGTAACCCTGGCCGGTGAAATCAACCACGATGGCGGCAATCTCAAAATCGTATTCACCGCGATGTGTGACCAGCCGCAAATTTTCACCTTGTTGAAGATCGAAGCGGTCGGCGACAACGGTAGAGATGAACACCGCCCCGCCGCGCGCCAGGCGCGCCCAATTTTCGTCGGGATCGCCCTGATCGACTGCAAATTCCATATCCGCAATCTGTCGATAGGTGTTGGGATCAATAGCAATGTAAAAGAGGGTATCATCTTCTGCTGAAGCAGGGGGCAGCATCTCTGAGGCAATGCGCACATAGATATAACGCGACGGGGTGACAGCTTCTACGCCGGGGATATTCGCCAATTGCCTGCCAAAATTCTCGCGCATCACCAGGGGGGAACGCACATAAAAATCGCCGCCCAGGGCGGTGTCGATCCAGGCCGCCATATCGACTTCGAAGGCGTAAGCTAAAGAACCCACGCCAATAATCATCGCCAGGGCTACCATCAGTGAGGCCACTGTCAGGGTAGTGCGCCCCACAGAGCGCCGCACGTTGGAGGAGCCAATGGAGCCTTCGTTACCATACAGAGTCGTTGCCAGGGGGCGCGTCCCCCCTTCGAGCAGGGCAACCACTACGGGGACCGTTAAAGTGGCCCCCAGAAAAATTACCAAGATCGCCATACTCCCCATCGGGAACTGCAAAGCAGCGCGCCACTCCATCCGGTAGAGCATCGCCCAGCCCACAAATAGCAGCGTAATACCGCTGATCCAAATGATGGGGCGCACCGCTTCGGAAGTGTGGGCGCGCACGCGCAAGGCCGCGATGGGCGAAATGCGCGCTGCCTGAACCGAAGGCAGCAGAGAAGCCCCCAATGTCACACCCACACCCACAGACAGGCTTTGCAGCAAACCCGTCCAAGTGATTGAAAAGACCTGCTCGCCGGTATCTACAAATGCGCCCATCATGCTCATCAGGCCGCGTGCCAGGCCTACTCCGGCCATTACCCCCAGGGCTGAACCAAGCAGCGATAGAACAAGGGCTTCGGCCAGCACCATGCTGATCACCCGCCAGCGGTTCATGCCAATGGCGCGCAGCATGCCGATCTCGCGGGTGCGTTCGACAACGGTCATTGTGAAGGTGTTATAAATTAAAAATGCGCCTACGAAAATAGCAATCAGTGAAAAGAAAGACAGGCCTTGCTGGTAGGTCGCCAGCATACTGGAAACCA
>CAYFMI010000093.1:0-14861 GCA_964344175.1 uncultured Anaerolineales bacterium | reverse complement strand
CAAACTCACCGGCCATCGCCCGGTCGTAGTAGCTGCCCATCGCCTCTTCGGGCGCCGCTTCTTCGGGTGGGGCCTCTTCGGGGGCTGGTTGACAGGCGGCCAATAACATTGAGGATACGATCAATACTGTAATCAGCATCCATGTGATTCTCTTGAGATTCATGTGTCTTCTTTCTCCTTACAATTCGGTCGAATAAAAAGGAACGTTACTGATAGGGATCGAAAATCTACATTTTGTGCCAGGCACCACCTCCTTTCAAAGAGTATCAGGCTAAAACCGCGGCAGACTAAAGTTCGCAATTAACACCAATACCAATGAATATCTTTTGCCTCCGGCGGTTGCCCGAGGTTACTAATAAATATTGGGCATGTAGGAAAAAATCAATTAATAAATCAACTCGAACGCTCATATCCAAAGCGTACTTCGAGATTGGCTCTAAATGAAAGCCCCCCTGATGAACCACATTACAAGTCACAGTCATTCTAGCTCAGTATATTTGGTAAATGATAGGCAGTTTACCAAGACTACCTATCAGGCTTCGGCGTAAACCCTTTGAAAATGCTCAAATGGTATGCATGAGAAAAAATAAATATTTCGTAAAAGGATAGCATGAAGTGCTGGAATTTGCAATGAACACTTTCCCGGTTACATCATTGTGCGCTTAAGATGTAGATCTAGTCTCAGGGAATATCATCGGCAACTAATTCAATGAGATCTGCATCCACATCCCATAAGAGTTGTTCCAGCAACCGCAGTTTCCCAGGGCTAATCAAATCCGGATTCACATTGCTTACGGAAAGCGGCACCGATACGGTTTGCAAATCCGATCCTGCGGCAAAATCCGGCCACGAAGAAAAAAAAGCTTCCAAGGGAGAGAAGCCTATCGTAGCCACCCAGGATTGATAAATTGCCTCTGGAGGTTGCTCCCCGCTGATGATCGTCATCCCAGTCTGCGCAATATACTGCAATAGGGCTTCATCTCCTGCACCGGGAGCCACGAAGACTGTTTCTACGCCGCGCTGAAGGAGAAAATCGGCCCCTGATTGCCATTCTGCAGTATCAACCCCAGCGTTAAATTGTACATAGAAAGGATATTCATAGAAGGGGGGGTAAGTGGGGCTGCAGAACCCACAGTAGAATTTTACACCTGTGAGAAAACCACGCCGCGCCATTTGGCCTGCTTCGGTATCGGCCACACTGATGACGCCCACGCGCCAGTCCGGTGTAATCATTGCAGCCAAATACCCGGCGACAAAACCTTGCTGATCAGCGCGCCCACCATCTGCGCCAATCATGGTCAGGTTAGCGGCAGGCGCCAAGTTCTCCACCCCGATAGTCAAGAAACGCGTACCCGGAGATGATGTAATCAGGTTATTCAAGTCTGGAGCAGGTGGAAGGGCAATTACCCATTGAATATCGTCGGCGTAAATATCCTCTGCTGAAAGCGATGGCCGCAATTGAAAACGCAAGCCAGCTTCCGGAACTGCTTGAGAAAGGTACGATTGAACATGTTCGGCCAAAACAGGGTCTGCTTCTGGAGATACCAACAACACCCCTACCGGAGGCAAAGTCGTGGGAATGGGCATTTCTGTAGCCGCGGCTGGCAGCTCCGGGGTTGCATCAACGTCTACTGCTACCGTTGGGTCTATTGCATCACCGCTGCCACCGCACCCAACAAGCACAAACGCAAGCACAATGAGTATTACCACAATACTTTGAACCGTTTTCATAAAACTTCACACAACTCCTTCAATTCGGCCAAGCATTTTACAGTGCATGTATTTTACTCCAAATCCAAAATTAGCCTATGCACGATAAAACCGCTCAACTGACTAATTTTCGTTTGCCCCCCAAAGAGAGAACTTAGGTTGTATAATAAATATACTCATGATTGAACTAAACATTCCTGGACGCGGCGCAATTCAAATTCAACATCTTGTTTGTGATGTCAACGGCACCCTGGCGCTAGATGGGCAATTGCAGGATAGGCTGGCACGCATCTTTGCCACCCTGCACGATCGCCTAAGGCTGCATTTACTCACCGCTAACACACATGGACAGCAGGAAATCATCGACCGACAATTGAGTATGAAAGCAACGCGTATTCAGCGCGGCGATGAAAGCGCCCAGAAAGCTGCCTATGTGGAAGAGTTAGGCGCCGACCGGGTGGCTGCCATTGGGCAAGGGGCCAATGATGCCGAGATGCTGCGCAGCGCCGCGCTTGGCATTGGCATTCTCTCGCGAGAAGGCATGGCTACACAAACACTCATCGCCGCCGATCTCATCGTCCCCGATATTTATGCCGCGCTTGAACTTTTCGCAAAACCGTTACGGATCGTCGCAACATTACGTCAGTAAGAAACGGGCTTACGCAAATCAATAAGATACTATTCAAATTAGGGCACACAACTTCTAAGTAAATTTTCCAAGAGATCGTATGAGTCTCCCAAAAACCGAACAAACCCCCGACGATCCTGAACGCCTCCCCCCCGCTCGCCGCCGACGCGCCAAGCGCTTGCTGATTCCTCTCAGTGCCGATGAACGTGAAGCCTTTTTGGATGACATCGCTCACCGCACATCCCCGTCGTTCGATTTTTTCTTGTTCTCATTTTTGGCCGGGCTAGCGTTAAGCGTTGGGCTATGGATGGACGCACCTGCTCTGCTGGTCTTGGGCGCTTTGCTGGCCCCCACTATGACGCCTGTAGCAGGCATTGCCTTAGGAACCATCAGCGGGTCTATGCGCTTTTTCCAGCGCAGTCTGATTGCGTTATTAATTGGCAGCCTGTTTGTCTTCTTCATCAGCGTGATTACAGGGATGCTGTCGCTCGCCTTTGGCCCGCTATCCTTAAACCAGGCATATCTTCACACCATGTTGGCGTGGCATCACTTATTGGTTTTAGCCATTGGCAGTGTCCTGACAACCATTTCACTTGTCCGCAGCCGTCGTAAAGCGGCTGTAGCCAGCGTTGCCTTAGCATACGAACTTTTCATCCCCCTGGCAGCAGCCGGGTTTGGGTTGGGTAGCAGCGCGCCAAACCTTTGGCCTGACGGTCTGGTTGTTTTTAGCATTCATCTCGCCTGGGCTGCTATCTTAGGCACGCTGACATTGCTGATTGTGGGCTTCCGGCCTCTGACGATCTTTGGTTATACTGCCGGAGGGGTACTCACCATCATTGGCATTCTCTTCGTCATTGGTCTTGGCGGAGCCGGGGCGGCGGTCGGAGGGCAGGTAGCGTTGCCCACTCCACTGCCCAGTGAAACACCAACTCCATCCCAAACTCCCACGCCTTCGCCATCCTTAACCCCCTCGGAGACACCTATCCCCCCTACGGTTACACTACCCGCCACACTCACGGCCTCGATGACCCTCCCCCCCACAGCGACATTGCCCCCCAGCCCAACGCCCATCTACGCCATTGTCAGCGCCCCCGAGGAATATGGCGGCGGAATCTTGCGCGATGGGCCGAGTTTCGGGAATCGGTCGCTGACCTCGATTCTCAATGGAACACTGATCGAGGTGTTGAGTGATGTCCCCACGAATGCGGATGATGTCTACTGGCTAAATGTGAAGTTGCCCAATGGCCCCGAAGGCTGGATGCTGCAATCGGTGATTACTGTAGCTACCCCTGTCCCCAATTGGTAAACCCGGCGCGGCCACAAAGAAAAAAACGCCCCAACGCACTTAGGCAGCTAAATCATTTGGGGAAAATGCTCTTGGAAGCAAGTCGGCCACCGAAAAATCATCCACCAAATTTCCCTTGCCATCCGCCAGAAATACCCACATTGAAAGCCCGAATTCCGCCATCACCTGACGGCACGAGCCGCAAGATGCGCCCCCATTATCAGTCACAATGGCAATAGCCGAAAACGCTCTTTCTCCCTCAGATACTGCCTTGAATACGGCCACACGCTCCGCACACATGGTGACTGAATAGGCCGCGTTTTCGACATTCACTCCTGTGAAAACCCTGCCCGAAACCGTGAGCAAAGCCGCGCCAACAGCATAGGATGAGTAAGGCGCGTAGGCGATTTGACGAGCCTTCACCGCGATGTGAATTAATTCTTGGATGGCGCTTTCAGTCAGTTTCGGGGGGGTCATTGGGCCAGACCTTTTTGGCGCGCACTTTGCGAATGCGTCGATTTGTCACCAGCTCTACGGTCAGCAGGAGATCTTCTTCACGAATGCTCTCACCTACAACCGGCACATGTCCGAGGCGTGTGTAAATAAACCCGCTTAGTGTATCGGCTTCTTCATTGGGTAAGGCGCAATCCATGATTTCATTGAAATCGTCTAAATCGATGCGCCCGCGAAATAGATACTCGCCATTTTCAATTTTTCGGTAGGGTAATTCTTCTCCCTCATCATATTCATCGCGGATTTCCCCGAAAATTTCTTCGATGATATCTTCCAAGGTCACTACTCCTGCAACACCACCATACTCATCGACAACAATAGCCATATGAACGCGGCGCTTTTGCATCTCACCGAGTAACTCATCTATTTTTTTGGCTTCAGGAACAAAATAAGGTTTCCGTAATAAATCTCGTCGAATATCGGCATTGCCATTCCCTTCCTGCCAGACTTGCAGCAGGTCTTTCGCATAGAGCATTCCCAAGATTCGATCAATGGTCTCTTCATAAACCGGCACTCGAGAATACCCCGAATTCAAAAGAGTATCTACCGCATCGGATATCGAGCCGCCAATTTCAAGGGCTTGAACATCAATACGCGGCACCATGATTTCCCTCACAAGAGTATCGCCTAACTGGAAAATCGAATGGATCATCTTGCGTTCTTCTTTTTCTAAAATGCCATCTTTTTGGCCCACGTCTACCATCGTCTTGAGGGCATCTTCGGTCACCATGCTGGCAGGTTCATTCGAAGACGAAATCTCGCGCGAAAAGAAAAGGCTGAGATTCACGAACGGCGAAAAAACCAGGGTGGTAGCACGCACAAAACCCGAAAGGCGTAACAAAGCACCTTCGGGATCGCGTACAACATAGCGCTCCACAACCCATTCCAGCCAGGCTAGCAACAGCCCTGCGAGAGCGAGTACCCCAACAATTAGGAAAAGGTTTCCGGGAGCCGATTTTTCGCGAATCAAGATATAGACAAATCCAATGATGAGAAAACGGCTGAGGGATTGTGCAAGATGTAAACCCGCGTAGGGACGCGGCATTTTTTCGAGCAATTCCAGCGTGGAAACCGCATTCGGCTCTTTGAGTTCACGCAAATGGAGTAAACGTGCCAGGCTGGAATGGCGCAACGCCGAACGCGCCGCGATGGCGATAAGATCGAATGTCAAAACGATCCATAGCGCAAAAAAAATACTGTAATATTGAATATCAGTCACGGAAAACTCGTTTTTCTGTTGATTGTTGACAAACCAAGTTGCTGATTGACGCGCATTGTTTATGCATTTAGTTTACGGATAGCACGAGCAGGCATACCTACAACGAGCGTATTCGCGGGAATATTCTTTGTCACCACAGATCCTGCTCCGGTACGCGCCCCCTCACCAATTTTAAGAGGAGCGACTAACATCGTGTCGCTACCGATGAAAACATCATTCCCAATTTCAGTGGGGTGTTTATTCGCTCCATCATAGTTGCAGGTAATCGTTCCGGCGCCCACGTTTACATTCGAGCCGATCGTTGCATCTCCCAGGTAGGAGAAATGCCCCATCTTTGTACCTGGCCCCAAATATGAGTTCTTGACTTCGCCAAAGTTGCCCATGTGAACGCCATCGGCCAAGTGAGCGCCTTTTCGCAAGTGTGCAAAAGGCCCAATGTCGACATCATCTTCCAATAGGGCATTTTCAACAACCGAAGCAAATACGTTGCAACGATCACCCAGTTTCGAATCGCGCACCACGCTATTGGGGCCAATGGTGCAATCTTCGCCTATTTCTGTCTCGCCGAGTAAACAGGTATTTGGCGCGATGACTGTATCACGGCCAATTTGCACGCCCGGCTCAATATATGCGGTGGCCGGGTCGTGAAGGGTAACGCCAGCCAACATCCATTGCTTGTTGATGCGCTGCTGTAAACGGGCTTTTGCTTCGGCGAGATGCACACGGGTATTGATGCCGATCAGTTCGGCTGTATCTTCCGTCAAGATCGCTTGAACATTCTGCCCATCTTTGACTGCAATCTCCACAAGATCGGTGAGGTAATACTCTCCTTTAGGAGAGAGTTTAATGCAATCCAGTGCATCCCAGAGCCAGACAGCATCGAAACAGAATATACCTGTATTCAATTCGCGAATTGCCAATTGCTCTGGCGAGGCCTGTGTCTCCTCGACAATCGCTAATACCTGTCCTTCGTCAGAACGCACAATCCGCCCAAAACCACGCGGATCATCAGCCCGCAAGGTCAACAAGCTGATGGGGCCTCGATGGGTCTGCTGCGCAGCAACCAGCTTTTGCAACGTTTCGGCGCTGATGATAGGCATATCGCCATAGGTTACTAGTATAAAATCAGCCTTGCCACGTAAGGCGGCTTCTGTTTGCTGAACTGCATGCCCGGTGCCTAATTGTTGCTCCTGAAGCACATATTGAGCAACATCGCCCAATGCTTCTTGCACTCGCTCGGCTTCGTGTCCTACTACGACAACAGGCTTCGATTGCGTCACTGCACTTGCAGCTTGCACAGCATATAGCGCCATAGGTTGTCCCAAAATTGGATGTAGAACTTTGGGCAGCGCCGAGTGCATTCGCGTCCCCTGGCCGGCAGCCAAAATCACAGATTTTACTTTCATACATTACTCCAATATTCTTGATGGCAACTGATGAGGGTTTGGTCGCAGGTCAGAGTATTGACAAAAAATACCAACATAAATACCTCAAGCATCGCCAGATTGCTCATCTTGGCGATGCTAATTTGACCTTGAATTTTCAATTGATGGTCTAAGTGGGGGTCTTCGTCAGAAATAGATTTCATCACGATAAAACGAAGGCAGGGGAGCCCGGATTCGAACCAGGATCAACGGTTCCAAAGACCGCTGTGCTGCCATTGCACCACTCCCCTACAAAGGATGCTGCCCAATGGGCGAGCGGAATTGTAACATAAGGCCACAGGGCTGACAATGCCCCCAGTATTCTTTTGGGGAACTAACCTACTCCTTGTCATCGGGCGTTAATCCCAGACGACGAGCTTGATCGTAGGTTAGTGCATCCGCATTAGTAATTACGTCGTCTGGCAGCTTCAACGATGCGGTATCCCAAAAAGCGTCAATATCTTCTTCCAGGTCTGCGGAATCCGCGTTTTGGAATAAAGCTTCAAGTTCAGGGACATCTTCAATCGTTTCTTCTTCAGGCTCTATGTCGGAAACAATGGGGAGATCGTTCGATTTCAACGATACGCCCATATGAGCAAGGATCGTAATTAAATCTCCGATTCCTATATGCATAATCTTGACATTCGCCTGGATCTGATCACTGGAAGCCCCCGGGTTTGTTGCCACCAACAATGCATACGATTCGCCCACATGCGCCAGTATGAGATCGTATTTTGATCCCGAAAAATACATCAAATCGCTCGGGGGTGTTGTACCGAGTAAATGCGACACGCGGTCACTGGCACTGAATGCCGACATCAAGGCAGGGAACAAAGCCGTTTCAATAGAAGCATCGGGCAAATCACCTGCGCGCGCCAGCACACGCCCGCGCTCGTCCAACATAACTGCTGAAATCGCATCTAATGCCTTGCGCAAACTGGTCAGGCGTTCTGAGACACTTTCGACCGGTTTGCTAAGTAGAAGATCATCGTAGCCTCCTCCAGAGTGCACATCCACCAGGCCTAAAGTGCGTTCGACTGCATCGAGAAAATCGGCGGTGTCAATAGGCTTTAAGAAAAAGGCGTCGGCACCAGCATCGGCAACTTCTTGCCGGTAATGTGCTTCCATTAAACCCGTGACCAAAATCACATGCATATCGGGTTTCAGTTTTTTTAGTTTTCGCAAAAGTTCAATTCCGGTAATACCCGGCAAACGCACATCGGATACCAACAAGTCGAAAGTTCCAGAAGAAAGCACCAACATTGCTTCTTCGCCTGAGGGGACGTCAATGACTTCGAAATCTTGCCCGAGGGTCTCAATTGCGGCGCATAAAGCCCGCCTTACTTCGCGCTGATCGTCTACAACTAAAACTCGATATGCTGACATAGGAATTATTTTATCATGGGTGCTTCATGGGCTAAACCCTAAATTCAGGATAAAAAACAAACGCCGGATAATCCGGCGTTTGCTGAAGGTCATTCTAAAGACAGGCGTGAAACATGAGTGCTCCCGCTACACATGATAGCAAGCAACCTGATGCCCACTTCCTGTATCCTCAAGTTCAGGATGATCGTTTGTTTCGCACACTTTATCGGCCAGAGGGCAACGATCGTAAAACCGGCAGCGCGGTTCTGGATCAACAGGTCGTGAAACACCGCCCTTGATCTTGATGGGTTCGCGAGTATAAGTTGGGTCTGGAACCGGCACAGCGGAAAGCAACGCTTTTGTGTAAGGGTGCTGCGGGTTTTGCAAAACTTCTTCAGTATCGCCAATTTCTACAATTTTGCCCAGGTACATCACCGCAATGCGATCACACATATAGCGTGCAACAGCCAAGTCGTGCGTAATGTACAAATACGTCACGCCGAATCGCTCCGCCAAATTCTGCATCAGGTGCATAACACCTGTGCGCACTGACACATCTAACATAGAGGTTGGTTCGTCGGCCACGACAAAGTCTGGGTTAATGACCAGGGCACGCGCAATTGCCACACGTTGGCGCTGACCTCCCGAAAGTTCGTGGGGATAGCGGAACAAAAAACTAGAAGCGGGGGTCAAGCCCACGGTTTCCAGCAAATCTGCTACCCGGGCTTCGCGCTCGGCTACCGAGCCGATGCCCTGAACATTCAACGGCTCTGCAACTGTATCGTAGATCGTCAGGCGGGGGTTCATCGACTCGTACGGATCTTGGAAAATCATTTGGACGCGACGACGGAATATTTTCATTTCACTGCCGCGCAAATGCGCAATATCTACCTGACCTTCATCGGTGTCGAGCAAGATATTCCCATCTGAAGGATCTATCAAACGGGTAAGTAATTTGCCCGTCGTGGTTTTTCCACATCCCGACTCACCTACAAGTCCAACACTTTCGCCACGCCTGATTTGTAGATTTAAATGGCTAACAGCGTGGACAAATGATTCTGCCTGTTTGAAGACACCCTGCCCAATGGGGAAGAGTTTTGACAGATCTTTTACATCTACGAGAATATTATTGTCCTGTGTCATTATGCCTCGCCTCCTGGATGCCAGCAAGCTGCCAAATGTCCAGCCCCATGATCCCTGAACTCAGGTTCTTCTTCATGACAAACCTCGGTTGCATAAGGGCATCGGGGGTGGAATCGGCAACCCATGGGCGGATTGAGCAAATCAGGCGGTTCACCCGAAAGCGTTACAAGCTCAGTCTTTTCACCTACAATGCTAGGGAATGAAGACATAAGCGCCATCGTGTAGGGATGAATAGGGTTATGGAAAATAGCTTCCGTTGATGCCATTTCAACCAATTTGCCGGCATACATCACACCAACACGCTGGCTAACTTCTGCAATTACGGCGATATCGTGAGAGATGTAAATCATCGCCATATTCAATTCTTCTTGAATCTCGCGAATGCGTTTTAGAATTGCATCTTGCACGATCACATCAAGAGCGGTCGTGGGTTCATCTGCAATGATAATGTCGGGGTCGCAAGACAACGCCATGGCAATCACGGCTCTCTGACGCATACCGCCGCTATATTGATGGGGGTATTGCGTTTTGAGGGCCGGGTCCAGCCCTACCAAATCGAAGAGATGATCGATCTTTTCACTCATCTCTTGATCACTCAGGTGGGGGATATGCTCGCGCATTGCTTCAAGAATCTGCTCTTCTACTGTATATACAGGGTTCAAGGAATTCATCGCCGCCTGGAAGACCATCGAGATATTCTTCCAGCGATGATGGTTCATCTCTTTATCACCCAGGGGAACAATATCATCATCGTTAATGTTGATCTGTCCCTCGAGAATTCTTGCATTATTAGGCAGTAATTTCAGCAAAGAAATTGCTACCGATGTTTTTCCACAACCCGACTCACCAACCAGACCAATGGCCTCGCCGCGTCCAACGTGGAATGTAACACCATCCACGGCATATACCGGGCCTTTGCGGGTCATATAGTGCATCGTCAGGTCTTTTACTTCAAGGACATTGTTTGTCATTGTCATAATCCTGTTTCTACTCGCCAGATTTGGTTATCGATCGCGCAGCCGAGGATTCACGACTTCATCGAGGGCGCGCCCTACCAGATAGAAAGCTGCGCACAAAAGCGTGATCGCCAAGCTGGCCGGAATCAGCAGATACCAGGTATCGAAGCGCATAATGTATCCAAATACCTGCGTGGTGTTGATCATCAATCCCCAGCTCATCTCAATCTCGGTCAAACCAAAGAAAGAGAGTACCGCCTCGGAGAAGATTGCGCCAGTAACGACAAACATCATGTACAGAAGCGCAATGGGCAATAGGTTAGGAACCATGTGCGTGAAAATAATGTGGAAATCCCCACCGCCGGCTATGCGGGCAGCCTCAATATAGGGTTTCACTTTTACGGTCAACGCCTGGGATTTGATAACAATGGCCGTTCCGCCAAAGCCCGAAAGAATGCCAATAAAAAGCGCCAATTCAACCATGCCTACCTGCATCAATGCGCTCATGACGATTAATATCGGCAGATAGGGCACCATGATCACTAAGTCTACTACGCGCATTAGGATCGCATCTACAAGGCCGCCATAATAGGCGGAGACTGCTCCAATCGTAGTCGCAATAACAACGGTCACGATGGCAGAAATCATACCTAACGCGAATTCATAACGCGTGCTGAACATCAGCTGACTGAGCACATCGCGCCCCATGGGATCCGTCCCTAGCAAATGTTTGGCAGATGGTGGAGATGGATGGTAGGGGATCTCAATATCAAATCCGTTCACCGGATCATAAATTTTGCGTTCCCAAACTGTATTCATCAAAATAGGGTGAGCCAGAGCAAATAGGCCAAAGAAAACGATGGCGCCTAAGCCAATTACCCCAACAGGGTTTTCAGTAAATGTGGCCCAATTCGTCTTTACCGAACGCCAAAATAAACGCAAGCGAACTCGCCACAACGGGACGTAGGTTGTTTCAGGAGAAGTGGTTACCGTACTCATAGAAAATTCCTTATTTCATCCTCGTTAATTAATGGTAGCGAATGCGCGGGTCAATAAAAGCATACCCGACATCGGCTACAAGGTGGCTGAGCAAGGTCATCACACCTGTAACTGTCAAGGCCCCCATAGCCAGGGGGATATCTTCCACCTGGGCTGCGCTCAACAGTGTAAGGCCAAGCCCAGGCCAGGAAAAGATCGTTTCTGTGATAATGCCGCCACTCAAAGAACTACCAATGCTGAAAACCAAGCCGGTCCAAACCGGCAACAACGCATTGCGAGCAGCGTGTTTATCGCGGACCACTTTCTCGGGCATTCCTTTTGCGCGAGCGGTGAGGATATAATCTTCGCGTAAGGTTTCCAGCATACTCGTTCGCATTAGCAGCATGGTGCCGCCATAGGCGATAAGCGTGACCGTTAATACCGGTAACACGAGGTGTGACAAAATATCCCAGGCGAATATCCCCAACCCCCCTGCGCCTAAACGCCAATATAATACCACTGCAACTATTGGCGTAATAGTGCTGGCCCAGCGGACCAAAGACCGCCAACGCATGGGAAGGCGTTGAGAGATAATCAATCCTGCCACCATCACGACGGTGGCAATCAGCGCTGACCAAATCATGCCAATGAAAACATCGTTGGCATGCACCCCTTCTGGAGCTTGTAGCCATAAGATCGGATCCAGGAATTTACCCGGCGGCAGCCAATCGAGATAAACGGCAAAAAGCCAGATCATCATCAAGGCAAACCACGGGGTAAATACAGTATAGAGGATAACCCCCACAAGTGTGGATGAATACTCGATAAATCCCCCTCGCTTCCAGGCAAGGATTTTTCCAGTTACATATCCTGCCCAAAATGAAATAATAGACGCTGTCATAAATAACACCAGCGTACGCGGCAAGCGCTCTTTGATAATTTCAATCACTGGTCGAGGAAATTGAGAGAAAGAAACCCCCAAATCACCCCGATAAAAATTGCCAATGTATTTGATAAAGCGTTCAAGAGGCGGTCGATCTAATCCTAAATCGGCCCGAATACGCTCGCGTTCCGCAGGAGGAATATCTGGGTTGAGCGTAAGCAGATCTGCAATGTCACCAGGTTGAGCATCCATCAAGAAATAGGTCACCGCCTGAAACATTAGCAGGGTAATGAACATCTGCAAAAGACGTTTTCCTAAATATTTCCACATATTGGTGATCTCCTTAAAAAATTTACGTACTCCGCATTCCGCATCCCATACACGCGAAACGGAGTACGGAATACGCAAATTAGGAAATATCGCAACAAATGTTTTGAATGATAAGTTTCTGATTTCAGGAGCGGGCGGAAAATCCGCCCGCTCCTTTTTTCTTACTTTCGGTTTCCCGAATTTTCTACACTAGAGACTACTTGGAAAGCAGCACCTGAGCGTCAGTCTGCATACCAGCCTGGAACTCGATACCACCCAAGGACTCGGTGTAGGGGAACACTACGCGTTCGTGAGCAAGATCATGAGTCTGCTTGTAGAACAGGGTGATGTACGGGCGGCGGTCAGCCAAAACGACCTGCGCCTGGTAGATCAATTCCTGGGCTCGAGCAAGATCGCCGGTGCTCATGAATTCTTCGATGAGGGCATCATACTCTTCGTCTTTCAGACAAGGCGTGTTGTAGTTGCCGGTTTCGGCGGTGCACTGGCTGCTGTGCCAGAAGTCGAAGAAGTAGCTGGGGAAGGCCACGTTACCGAGGCTCCAGCCGAGGATGTACATATCGTAGTTCGCGTCAATGAAGACAGGACCGAGGATGGTGTTGAAACCGGTCAGCTCAGACTGAACGGGCAAACCCAACTCGCGGGCCCACTCGGAGATCCACTGGTTGAAGGTCGCGCGCAGCGGGTCGTAGGCGGGGCCAGGGCCGAGGATCGTCAGTTCAGGAACTTCCTGTCCATCGGGGCCGAGAACGCCTTCACCGGGCACAGTGTCCTGCAGATCTTCGCTCCAGGCGGGATCCTGAGTCCAGCTCCAGCCGGCATCCTTCAGCACCTGAACAGCCATGTTGACGCGCTCTTCGCGGGTCAATTCAACATAGGGCTTGGGGGTGTCGGGGTTGTACCAGAAGCCGTTTCCAGGAGGCATGGTGGAGTACATCGGGAAGACAACGCCACCGAGTACGCTGTTGACCACGAAATCCTTGTCAATGACGATATCCATGGCCTGGCGGAACGCGTAATCTGACATCGGGAACTTGGTCATGTTGAAGGCCAGGTAGTACATACCGTAGTCAGCGTTGGTGTAGGTCTTGATGCCTTCACCTTTTTCAGCCTGCTCGCGCAAACCGCGGGACAGACCCAGGGGGTTGATCACGTAGTCAACTTCGCCGTTGGCCAAAGCCAAGAAGGCAGCATCCTGAGAACCATAGATGGAGAAGATAATGTTGGGGCTGTAAGGACCAGATGTGTAGCGCAGGGTCTCTTCGCCTTCGGCATTACCGTAAAGCTGATATTCAGTGCCATCGGGCATAATCAGCATCCAGGTGCCGTCTTCGTACTCAACAATCTCGGAGCCTTTGAAGTAGTAGCCTTCATTGGCGGTGCGCTGCACGAATGCACCGGCTTCCCACTTGTCGGTGGTGTAACCACCAGCGGAGGGGGCGCCAGTCGCGTCACCTTCGTAGAGGGTGGTGCGGGCGTTGGTGTAAGCCTCATCGTAGGCGGCCCAAGCGGCACAAGCATCCGCATCCGCATCTTCGGCTTCGCAGTCTTCGGGACGCTCAGCTTCAGGAGCACTTACGCCATCCAGGAAAGCGTAAGCAGTGGCGGCAGCATCAGCCCAGAAGTGCTGGGGCAAAATGGGGGCCAGAGCAACGCCAGCCTGCCAGGTGCCCAGGGAGGGTTGTTCAGCAAAGGTGTACACAACCGTGTAGTCGCCAGCGGCTTCAGCCGTGACCTCAACACCATTGGGTGAACACTGGTTAGGCCAGTTCTGGGTCAGCTTGAGGTCTTTACAAGCATTGTGCGTGAAGACCACATCTTCAGCAGTGATAGCTTCGCCATCGCTCCAGGCTGCACCTTCGGTCATCTCGACAGTGATCGTCCAGGTGCCATCGCCATTGTCAACAGCCTCGGGGATTGCCTTGGCCAATGAGGGGACGAAGTCAAAGCGCACGTCAGAAAGCGTGAACAAAGACGGAGCCTGACCGGCAACTACGTACTGGGTCCAAACAGAGCTGCCTGGGCCAAGGTAGTTCCAGTAGTTCAGGGAAACGGGCTCTTCGAAGAGCGCGACGCGGTAGGCATCACAGCATTCGCCAGCAGCGCTGACCTCTTCAGCGGGAGCTTCCGCTTCGACCTCAACAACCACGGTCTCAACAATCGTCTCGCCTTCTTTTTCGACGACAACGGTCTCAACGACGGTGACTGTTTCGGGCTTGCAGGCTGCCAACGCCATGCTGGCGATCACTAACAAGCCAACCACAATAAACAATTTTTTAGACATTTTCCTTACTCCTCCAATGGATTAGGTAAATGGTTTTTTGGATTTTTGGTTTTTGGAACGTTCGTTGCTCAAGCACTCATCTTGGGGGGCACCACCTCCTTTCAAAAAAGTTCCAACTACAGAATGATCAGGCGCTATTAATATTC
>CAYFMI010000092.1:0-14872 GCA_964344175.1 uncultured Anaerolineales bacterium | reverse complement strand
AACCATGGTTCTGAAAGGCCCTTGACCTTTTTACAGAAAAGTATTTACACAATCGTTCTGTTTAGTGGGTGCAACGCACTATGGTTTGGGATGCGTTTTGAAGAATTCCCAAATAATTGTCGATGCATCCAGATTTTCGGTTGCGCCAGGGCTGCCCGCGTAGACAGGTGATCCGGGCCAGAAATGGCCGCCTCCGGCGATTGTATAGAGAGCAACCGCGCTCCCCTGGGCACAATCTTCCCAGCTTTGCAGGCTGATGTCATTTGCCAGTTGTGTTATTAGTGCTGTGGAATGACAACCGTTACGCTCCGCCCAGGTAGCAGCCCAGGCCGGTGTGCTGTATCCGCCTCCCGCGTAGGGGGCAATCGCATCGACGTCACCATGAATTGCCAACATAGAAACGGGGGCATTGGGTTCACAAGAAATCCAGTATACATAGGCTCCGGCAACCGGCGCTATGGCGGCAAAAGTGTCTGCGAGATAACAGCCAATATTGTCAACGAAGCCGCCGCCATTGGATAGCCCGGTGGCGTAAATGCGCGCGTTGTCAATGGTCAGCTTATTTTTCATGTGGGCAATAATGGCCTGGGTGAATTCAATATCGGCGCTGCCGGAAGAATCGATAGCCAATTGCCAGGTTTTTTGCCCGCCGTTATCGGCTTGTGGATATACAATGATAAATCCATCCGCTTCGGCTAGGGCATCCATACCGCTGATGATGGCTTGTTCTTGGTAATTGGAACCGGCACCGTGAAAATTCAGCACGAGTGGCGCAGGCGTGCCATGTTGGTAGCTTTGGGGAATATAAATAGCAAACCAGCGTGTTTCGCCGTTAATGGTGAGTATTTCTAGGTATTGTCCCGGTTTGTCGTAGTAGGGTACGGCTGTTGCTTGTTGCATTGGGGTGGGCTGAACTGTCTTAGTATGAGCAGGGGGAATGGCTGCGTCAGGCGAACTCGATGCTGATGAACAGCCCGTCAACATCAACCCCAGGCTGATAAGTAAGAGGATGTATTTTTTCATTTTATAATTTCGTTCATTGGAATGCCGTATCGAAGAAGGTATTTAACTTTTCGGCATAAACTTCTGGATACAGGCGAAAGCCTTCGCCGTGAAAGGCCGCGGGAATTTCCCAAATATCTTTGGGCTGCCCGGCGGCGCGGAATACCCGGCTGACCCAGGGCCGTTCTTTTCCGGCAGCAATGAAGAAGATTGGGCGCGGCGCGATCCGGGCGGTTGCTGCCAGAACGCCTTCGGGCGGTTGTGCGCCGCTCATCCAGCTTATTAGTTTCAGCGTGAACAGGTTGATAATATAGCGCGGCCATTGGTGTAATTTTTGCGCCCGCCCGCCATAATCATCTAAACTGGCCGGGCTGGGATCATCTACGGCGACGGCGGTGATCAGCTGCGACTGTGCCGCAGCCCGCAAGGCAACCTGCCCGCCCATCGAGAAGCCGAAGACGCCAATTTTGTCGGCATCGATTTCGGGGCGAGTGCGCAAATATTCGACAGCATCCAGCAGGTCGTTGGTCTCGACCCATCCCAAGGCACTGGTATTGCCCTGGCTGCGGCCATAGGCGCGCAGATCTAGCAAAAGCACGTTGTAGCCGCGTTGATGTAAGGCGATGCCCTGCGGGAGCAAATTATCGCCATCGACACCGGCGCCGTGGGCAAGCACAACAGCGGCGCGCCGGTTGCCTCGCAGATACTGCCCGCCAAGCATCATGCCATCGCGCCCGGGGAAATGCACCACGCTGATTTCGGGGATGGTTGATGGATCGATGCGCGGGAAGCGGCAGGAGTTGGTTTGTGGGCTGTCGGGCACCATCGGCCAGCGTACGTAGCAAACCGGAACCGGGTTGATGGCGCGGGGGTGTACCAGCCCAAAGACGCGCAGCGTGATCACACCAAAAAGATACAGTGGTATGGCCCAGATCAGGTTCCAGAGTGACTGCACCACAAAATAAATGGCAGCGGCGAAACTGATCCAAACGCCCAGGGCGGTCAACCAGTTACGCACCAGCCGCCAATCGGTTTTGCCGCGCGGGTTTTCTTTTGTTACCGGGGGGAGCAGGTTCATCGTAACTCCAATGAAAATTTCAAAAAAGGGGGAATTGCGCCGCACACCTTTTTGCAGGTTTATGCTTGGATGTCGAAGGCCTGGTTAAAGAACTCGACGATTCTTTGTTGATAGGCCTGGGGATCGACAAAATAGACCCCGGCGTGTTTGGCCTCGGGCACGAGCCATATTTCTTTGGGTTGGGCGGCAGCCTCGTAGAAAAGGCGTGTTAAGGCAGGTTCGCTGCCACGCCCGGCGCCGATGAGCATCAGCGGGCGCGGCGCGATCTTGGCGATTGTTTCCAAGATCCCTGTGGTGGGGCGGGTGCCGTTCATGAATTGCACTATTCTGTAATACAAAAAATTGGCCGGGTAATTCAGCCAGCGGCGCAGTGTGGTTGGCTTGCCGCCGTGATCGGCGAGAGTCATCGGGCCGGGGCCTTCGGCAACGACGGCGCGCAGCCCTTCTTCACGGGCTGCGGCCAGCAGGGCCGCCTTTCCCCCCAGGGAAATGCCCAAAACGCCGATCCTCTCCGGGTCCACGTCAGCGCGTCCTTGTAAATAATCCAGCGCGCCGAGAACATCATCCGCCTCGCGCCACCCGGCGGTGCAAACATCTCCCTCGCTGCTGCCGTGGGCGCGCTGATCGTACATCAGCACCCCATAGCCGCGCGCTACCAATGCAGAGGCCTGATAGATCATAGCAATGCCCTTGCCGCCGTGCCCATGCACCAAAATGATCGTGCCGCCGTTGCTCCCCGGCACATACCATCCGAAGAGAGTCAGCCTGTCTCGGCTGGGAAATTCGACAGTCTCGAAATCCATGCCGGCATCGGCGGGGGTGACGCGGCGCATAGCAAAGCGCCCGCCGGGGTGGGTGATGCGATAGGCGTAGAAAATGCTGCTGCCGAGAATATAAGCCGGGTAGGCCAAAAGCAGGTAAACAAACCACGGCCAGGGACGCCGGGTTGCGCTCAAAAGAATCAGAAAGATGCTGGCCCAGAGGGCGAACTGAATTAGCCAGTTTCGGTAAAAGCGCCAACTGCGCTCGCGGAATCGGTAAGCCATAAATTGCCTTTCGTTTTTTGGTTTTTGGAGTTACGCCCCCCTATTTTAGAATAGCTTTCAACGAACTGCGTAAGTCCTGTTTACTATACTGCATGCCCATTATAAATGTTCACGGTTGCATAGAGATCGTTCTCATCGTATACTGTTTTCACTATGATACAGCCTTCTTTTTTCCCGCCGACGTCCTGGTCGGTTACCGAAGTCAACCGTTATGTGCGCGACCTGCTCGAAAGCGATCATAATCTTGGTGATCTTTGGGTACAGGGAGAGATCTCGAATTTCTCACAGCCGCGCTCCGGGCATGTGTACTTCACCCTCAAAGATGAGCGCGCTGCCCTGCGTTGTGTGATGTGGCGCAACGCCGCCCAGCGTCTGACTTATCTCCCCAAAGATGGTGATGCCGTGGAGGTTCACGGCAGCGTCAGTGTTTACGAGACCGGCGGGCAATATCAGCTTTATGCCGATTCGATTAAGCCGCTGGGGGAGGGCGCGCTTTTTCAAGAATTCCTGCGCCTGAAGGCCAAACTAGAGTCGGAAGGATTATTTGACGAGGAGCGCAAGCGCCCTATCCCGCGCTGGCCGCGCCGCATTGGGATTGTGACATCCCCTACCGGGGCTGCCCTGCGAGATATGCTGGATACCCTGCGGCGGCGTTTCCCGCTCGCAGAAGTGGTCATCGCCCCCAGCGCCGTGCAGGGGCGGGAGGCTCCACCTGAAATTGTGGCCGGGTTGCAGGGCCTCAACCGGGCAACTGCCCCCGATGTGATTCTGCTGGGGCGCGGCGGCGGCTCGATAGAAGATTTGTGGGCCTTCAACGATGAGCGCGTGGCCTATGCCATCGCTGCATCGCAAGCCCCGGTGATCAGCGGCGTTGGGCATCAAACCGACTTCACTATCGCCGACTTTGTGGCCGATTTGCGCGCCCCCACGCCGACTGCCGCCGCCGAGTTAGCCACGCCCCACCGCGAAGATCTGCTGTTCTCCCTGGGGGAAATGCGCCAGACCCTCAGCCAGTACATGCTTGCCGATCTCAACGAGCGGCGCTGGGATGTGCAGAATTTGTCGCACCGTTTGCAGCGCCTTTCACCGCAAGCACGCATTGTTCGGGATCATCAGCGTTTAGATGAGATCAGCCGTCGGGCGGCCACGGCGCTGCGTCACTCGCTTCAAACGCAACAGGTTCGCCTGGATGCGGCCCGTCAGCGCCTGAGTGATCTTAACCCCCAAACTATTCTAGGGCGCGGCTACGCTATTCTCACCCAGGCCGATGGGCAAATGGTGCGCTCAACGGCACAGGTCGCGGCAGGCGAAACCTTGCACGCCCGCCTTCAGGATGGCGAGTTCGATGTTACAGTGACGGAAACATAAATAATGAGTGAACACGATTCTTCTTCCCTTGAACAAGGCCAGGAAATCTCCGCCCGCATCCTTGAACTTAACGAGCAGCTCAGTGAAGAGTCGGCTGCTTTGGCAGCACGGGCATTCAATCTCGGATGCCTATTGAGCGGGCTGGTTGTGGGTGTAGTGGTTACGGTAGCCTGGCTGCTCAGCCATTGGGTGACGGCTTTTGTTGTGTTAATAATTACAGTGCTGTTGGGGATTAGTTTGGCCGCGCTGCTGGCGATGCGCGCCCGTTACAATAATATGGTACGCATCTATCAGGAGAGTACGCAGCCGCATATCCAGGCCATGCTGGTTGATTTCGACCTGACCCCCGAGGTCTGGCAGCAGATCGCCGGGGAGGTCCTGGCGGAAAAAGACCCGCTTGTCCTAATGTTGGAGACATTCCCCCTGGAAGGAAATAGGCATGAGTAAAGACAAAACGCTCCCAGTTGAAGAATTAACCTATGAGCAGGCTTTTAATGAACTTGAGACACTGATTGCCGCGCTCGAAGCCGATGAAAGCGCTTTGGACGATGTGCTGGCGAAATTTGAGCGCGGCCAGGCGTTGGCGCGCTATTGTGCTGAGTTGCTAGAGAAAGCCGAATTAAAAGTGCAACAGTTATCTGGTGATGCGTTGGTGAATTTTGAATCCGGCGTATGACAATTACAGATCTCTTTCAAAATCACATTTTTTGGGCGGCGATGGCAGCCTGGTTCCTGGCACAGGTCTTCAAGGCGCCGATTCATTATTTCCGTACCCGTCGGTGGGATTGGGCGTTGCTGTTGCGCGCCGGGGGGATGCCCAGCTCGCATTCGGCGCTGGTGGCAGCTACGGCTCATGCCATTGGTCTCTTCGACGGCTTTGGCACGCCTTTGTTTGCGCTGGCCGTCACGCTGTCGATCATTGTCATTTACGACGCTACCGGCATCCGGCGGCAGGCGGGCATCCATGCCGAATTGATCAACCGCATTGTTCAAGAGTTGAGCAGTGGTCACCTGCCGGGGCATGAAACGCAAGAGCAACTAAAAGAAGTATTGGGGCACACGCCCCTGGAAGCGCTGGTGGGGACGTTATTGGGGGTCTTGATTGCCCAGATCAGCTGGGTGGTGTGGGGGTAAGTTTTAGCGCCGTCTGGCAAGTTTCTGGTTAATGTAGCGAACGAGGGCGTGGATTTCATCCACCCTCAGGAATAGTAACGCCATCCCATATACGAATCCGCCCAACAGGATGCCGCCGCCCCCGATCAGCCAGGCCGAACTTCCCGCGAAATAGGTCATCCACCCCCATAGGATCAATCCCATTGCTGCCGCGCCAATCCCCCCTTGAAAAACAGCCCGCCATATTTTCATCCCTTCGAGACCGTTGAGTCGTTTGCGCATCAGGGCCAGCAAGATCGCCGCTTCAAGCGCCGTTGCCAATGAATTCGCCAGCGCCAGCCCGCCGTGCGGCATCCAGCCGATGGACTTGAACAGCGCCGAGAAAGCGAAGCTGAAGGCCACGTTGAGGCTCATGGCAACCACGCCGACGATGACGGGGGTTTTAGTATCGTGCAGGGCGTAGAAGGCGCGCGCCAGCACCTCGTAGATGGAATGCCCCACCAGCCCGCCAGCGTACCACAGCAAAGCCCAGGCCACCAACGCGGTTGAATGTGCATTGAACTCGCCGCGCTGGTAGAGCAGCCGGACAATCGGTTCACGCAGCAGCACTAACCCAACCGAAGCCGGGATGGAAAGCAGCAATACGCCGCGCAGACTGGCCGCTAATGAGGCGCGCAGCTCGTCGAAGGCCTGGCGGGCATATTGGGCGGCCAGGGTCGGCACGGCGGCGGTAGCAATAGATTGGGCGATGGCCGCTTCGGGCATGAACATGACAATGAAGGCGAAGGTCAGGCCGGCAACGCTGCCCTCTTGCATTTCGGAGGCCAGACGGATGTTGACCCAAAAGTTGAGCTGCACCACGGCCACACCCAGCAGGCGCGGCCCCATCAAGCGCACGACTTCGCGCACCGGGGCCATGTTGAGACCCAATATCGGGCTGTAACGACCGCCTTGCTTAAGCAGAGTGGGGATCTGGAGTAGTAAGTGTGCCGCCGCGCCAAGCACGACGCCCCAGGCCAGGCCGTCAATGCCCATGTGTGGGGCCAGTACTGTCACCCCGAAGATCATGCCAAGCTGGTACATGGCCGGGGTCAGCGCCGGGATGAAGAAAACCTGCTTCGAGTTAAGGATGCCCATCACCAGGCCGCTTAACCCGAAGATGGCCGCCGAAGGCAGCATCAGGCGCATCAGATGGATGGTGAGGGCTTCTTGGGCAGGATCGGCAGCAAAGCCGGGGGCCAGAATATGGCGCACAACCTGCGGGGCGAAGGCCGCGGTCAGCAGGCTGAGACCGGTCAATATAATTAATACCCAGTTGCTGAGAGCGGAGGCCATCTTCCAGGCCTCATGTTCTTTCTCTTTGGTGAGCAGCTCGGTAAAGGTGGGGATGAAAGCCGACCCCAAGGCGCCCCCGGCAACCAGATTGAACAATGTCTCGGCGACGCGGTTGGCGGCATTGAAGGCATCCATGTCGGGGCTGGTTCCGAAAGCGTCGGCAACCAGAATCTGACGCAGCAAACCGGTCAACTGACTGAAGATAAAGGCCGCCATCACTAACCCGGCGGCGCGGGCGATCTGGCGGTTGGCGGTGGGGGCTGCGTTACTCATGGGCGGGATTATATCAGCATCGGACTGGGGACGGGAGAGAAGGGGGCATAGGAGCGACTGCCCTTCCGTTTCCGGTCTTTTGTCCTTTAATGCTATAATCGCGGCGATTGATTAGAAATTATGCAGGATTGGCGGTTCTGCACAAAATGGTCAATCATCAATTTATACGAACAGGACTGCCAATTCTAAAAGTGGTGAAAAATATATGTTCAAACGCATCATCCGCGCCGTGGGCGGCGATCCTCAGCAAAAGGCCCTCGAAGAATTCAAAACTGTTGTCGAGTACATCAACGCGCTGGAAACGGAGTTCGAAGACCTCAGTGAAGCTGAACTCGGCGGTTTTACGCGCCAGTTCCGCATTCGCCTGGCACAGGGCGAAACCCTAGATGATATTCTGCCCGAAGCGTTTGCCGCTGTGCGTGATGCCAGCAAGAAGACCCTGGGAATGCGCCATTACGACGTGCAGTTGATCGGCGGGATTGCCATGCACAACGGCATTGTTGCAGAGATGCGCACGGGTGAAGGGAAAACCCTGGCGGCGACATTACCGGTGTATTTAAATGCTTTGGAGTTGAACCCGGCCTGGGTGGAAGCGGCCACCCAAAAGTGGGGCGCTGATCCTGCTCAATGGCAGTTTACGCCTCAAGATGGCATCCCTGTCGGGCGCGGCGTCCACCTCATCACCGTCAACGATTATTTGGCCCGGCGCGATGCCCGCTGGATGTCGCCGATCTACCACTTGTTGGGGATGCGTGTGGGGGTGCTGCAAATGGCCTCCCGCACCGAGCACGGCCAAAAAGCTTTTATTGTTGATTTGGAAAAATCGTCCCCCCACGAAGACCAAGATCAGCTGCAAATGGTGCCGCGCCGCCAGGCCTATGCCGCCGACATTACCTATGGCACCAACAGCGAATTTGGTTTCGACTACCTGCGCGACAACATGAAAATGCGCCTGGGTGAACGCGTCCAGCGCGGCCATTACTACGCCATCATCGACGAGGTAGATAACGTGCTGATTGATGAGGCCCGCACGCCGCTGATTATCTCTGGCCCGTCGCACGAAGACAGCGATAACTATGTGCGCATGGCGCGCCTTGCCAAGCAGCTCAAGCCAGAAGATTATGAGATCAATGAGCGCGACCGCAATATCTCGCTCACAGAAATCGGCGAAACCCATGCCGAACAAATCCTGGGCCAGCCGTTGAGCGACCCGGAGCGCCCGGAGGACATTACCCCGGAGCAGGCGCGTTTGCAAAGTTACTTGCAGCAAGCCCTGCGCGCCGAATATATTTATACCCGCAATAAGGATTATGTCGTCCAGGGGCGCAAGGTCATCATTGTCGATCATTTCACGGGCCGGTTGATGCCGGGACGCCGCTGGTCAGATGGCTTGCATCAGGCTGTTGAGGCCAAAGAGGGCGTGTCTATTGAGAGCGAGAGTGTGACCTATGCCACGGTGACCATCCAGAATTATTTCCGCATGTACGAAAAACTGGCCGGGATGACCGGAACGGCAGTCACCGAGGCCGAGGAATTCAACACCATCTACAATTTGGATGCGTTAGCGATCACCACCCATCTGGACTACGAAGCCGCCCGTGATGATACTATTTTTGTTACCCTGCAAGACCGCGACGAATACGATTATAAATACACCTACTACGCTCAAAAAGAAGATCCCCTGCGGGCGCCCATCTATTGGAAGCGCAAAGACTACCCCGATGTGATCTATCGCTCGGAGGAAGCCAAGCTGCGCGCCATCGTGCAGGAGATTTTAGCCTATCACATCCTGGGGCGGCCTATTTTGGTGGGCACTACCTCGGTGGAATTGTCGGAGCGTGTTTCGGCGCGTTTGCAAGGTGTTTTAGTGCGTCGTCTGGCGCAGACAATGCTGATTCGGGATGCCTGGTTCGAGAAGAATGCTGCCGTTGAAGATGGCCGCCAGATTCCGGAATTGGTGCCTCTGAACGCGCCGCTCGATCAGTTGAATACCGCCGCCTTGCGGAAAATAGTCCGCGATGAGGGGTTAGATCTCTCGCTCACGCCGGGGGATGACCTGAACCTGAAGCGGCTGTTGCAAATTTTGGCGCTGCCGGAAACGACCCAGGAACGGCTGGCAGAGACCTTGCAGAGTGGGATTTCGCATCAGGTGCTCAACGCCCGCAAGCACACCGAGGAGAGCCAGATCATCGCTGGCGCAGGCGCTTTTGGCGCGGTGACCATCGCGACCAATATGGCCGGGCGCGGTGTCGATATTAAATTGGGCGGTGAATTGGCCGAGGAGATACTAACCTCCGTGAACCGCATTCTCAAACGCAATGGCTATGAAGCGCCCTACGATATGAGTGTTGAGGCGCGTTATGAAGCTATCCAAAAACTTGACGAGACTGACTATGGCATCTACGGGGGTGAGGTTGAGCACTTTCTGCGCAACATGGAAGAGAAAGAGCGTGTACGCGCTTTGGGCGGCCTGCATGTCATCGGTTCCGAGAGGCACGAAGCCCGCCGCATTGATAATCAGCTGCGCGGCCGCGCCGCCCGTCAGGGCGACCCTGGGTCGTCACGCTTCTATCTCTCCCTCGAAGATGAGCTGATGGTGCGCTTTGGTGGTCAGCAAATGGAGGGCGTGATGGCACGCCTGAACATTGATGAGGCTTACCCAATCACCAATCAACTGGTCAGCCGCATTGTCGAGCAATCGCAAACCCGCGTCGAGGGCGCCAATTTCGATGTCCGCAAGCACCTGCTGGAATACGACGATGTCCTCAATACCCAGCGCGAGAAAATCTACGGCCAGCGCGACCGCATCCTCACCAAGACTGACCTCAGCGAAGATGTGACCGATATGCTGCGCGAAGAAGTCACCCGCCGTGTCCCTGAAGCGCTCGAAGACGAGGGCGGCCCCTGGCGGCTGCTCTCCTGGCTCGAACAAATACAGCCGCCCATCACTCTGCAGGGCGGGGTAATTTTTCCCTCCTATGCTTTGCGTATCATTCTGGAAGATTTTGCCCGCTCGATCCTGGGTGGCGATTATCAACTGACCATCCATGATTGGCAATTGTCAGTGTCTCCCGATCAGGCCAATGCGTTTTTAATCGCTTTGGCGCGTGATGCTATTCAGGCCGAAGAGGACCATATCCTGGATGCCGTAGATCGCTTGCTGACCACCGTTAAGTTCAATATGGAGAGCCAGCTCGAAGAACGTCTGGATACCCTGGATATGTTCATCGAAGGTCTCAGTCTCGACGAAGCGTCTGATACCCGCAATCCGCAACAGTTCTCGCAGGAGCTGACCGTTTTGCTGCATGTGCCCTTGGAAATTACCTCCGATATGGCGCGCGCCCTGAAGGATGATCCCTATTCAGTCGAGGATGAATTGCAGGCCATGCTTTTTGCAGCCATGCAGGCGCTCACCGTTACCCGCGTGATTGGCGCCGTAGAACGCATTCTAAAAATGCCGCTGGGTCTCGCCGCCAAAGATCTTCAAGAGTTAGAGTGGGATGCCATGGCAGCACAAATTGTCAGCGCGGTGCGAGAGATCTACGCCGATCGTATTCGTGTGCATATTGGCGATGAAACAAATCCCGGGCAGATGGCGAAAGATGTGCGGGCCAACATCGCGAAACTCGAAGTGGACACGCTGACCGAGCGGGACCTGCTCAATTTGATGATGCTCATGCCCCAGGGCCGGCGGCAGGCTTTCGATAAGAAAACCCACCGCCGCATCTGGGAGCAGACAACCCGCCTGACCTATTTCTATTTGGCAGCCCAAAAATTTGGTACGCGTGCATCCGAAGAGATAGCCGAGATTGTCCTCACGCATCTCGAAGAAGCACAGGCCGCCATCCGTACCGAGTGGGGGCTGAGCGAACTTACTCGTTTGGGCGATGCCCCGCTTGTCGATTTGACCCCCGCTGTCCAGAGCGGCTTGCGTCAGGCTTTGGGTGATGAGCAATTTGCCGCCGTTAAGCAGCAGGCGATCGGCTCACTCGACGCCGCCCTGAAAGATCAGATGGCCGATGAATTAGGGCGGCAGGCACTGACCATTATTTACCGTGAATTACTCTTGCAAGTGATCTCGAATTTGTGGGTGGAGTATCTCACCCAGATGGAAGCCTTGCGCGTGGCGATTGGTCTGGAAGCCTATGCCCAGCGCGACCCATTGGTGCAATACAAAACGCGCGCTTTCGAGATGTTCCAGACTTTACTCGGTGATATGCGGATGAGTTTGGTTACGCGCATGTTCACCTTCCGCCCCCGGGATGTCAGCAACGTGCAGGCCACCGTTCAGAAGACGGCGGTCTCTGGCTCTCAGGCGCAGACGCCGCAAAAAGCCGACCGACCGAAAAGTGGCAAAAAGCGCCGTCGCCGGCGGCGTTGATGCTTAAAATATCTTCAGGCTACGCGCGTGTGGAGGATGCAACATTCACACGCCTTTTTTATTGCATTTAGCTACCAGACAGTTTCATCGAATAGGACGCGGACGAGCGCTGATGAACGCGGAAAAAGCTAAAAACAGGCCGAGAACTTATTATTTTGAACTGAAGATCATTGAAATATCCGCGTTTTTCCGCGCCCAATTTTAAAGCACAGCTTTCGTAAAGTCGCGCCGGGAAAAAATGTACCGCAGAGAATGCCGAGTTCGCTGAATTTTTTGATGCTTTTCCCTGCGGCCTTTGCGCTCTCGGCGGTGAAATGAACCTTCTGATCTGACTTAAAAGGCCCTGAATTTAAAGTGTCAGATAACCAATTATTGCACGAGAAGGAGGTACTGCGGTACTCCGACACGGTTTGTTCGATTTTTCCGATGGTATACTAGCGACAATTCATTGGCCTAAATTTGTTTTTCACAGCAATTTCGATAAGAGCATTCCAACCGGCATGGCAAACCCCAGATCGAAACACACTGCTGAACTCTATCAATCCCTGCCCAAAGTGGAATTGCACCGCCATTTAGAAGGTTCGGTGCGTGTCGCGACATTGGCAGAAATTGGGCGTGAGCACGGCGTTCATCATCAGGGTATGGATGTACTGCGACACATGGTCCAGATTGGGGAAGATGAACCCTACACGTTCGAGAATTTCCTTTCGAAATTTGCAGCCCTGCGTTTGTTTTACCGCTCCCCCGAAGTGATTGGGCGGATCACGCGCGAGGCTATCGCAGACGCCGCAGCTGACAATGTCCGCTACCTGGAATTGCGCTTTACGCCGGTGGCCTTAAGCAAAGCCGAGGGCTTTCCCCTCGATCAAGTCATTGACTGGGTGCTTGAAGAGGCAAAGTTAGGCGAAGAAGCCTATGGGGTTAAGACGCGTCTGATTGCCAGCATAAACCGCCACGAAAGCCCCGACCTGGCCGAGCAAGTAGCCTGGCTGGCAATGGAACGCAAATCCCGCGGCATCGTTGGCCTCGACCTGGCCGGTAATGAAGCCGACTTTTCAGCAGCGCCTTTTTTTGGAATTTTTCGCGAGGCTTGCCAGGAAGGATTGCAGATCACTGTTCACGCCGGCGAATGGGGGTGTGCAGACAACGTCATCGAAGCGATCGAGAATATGAACGCTCGCCGTATCGGTCATGGTGTGCGCGTTTTGGAAGATGAGCGCGCCATCGCTTTGGCGCGAGAACACAATGTGGTATTCGAAGTGTGTGTGACCAGCAATTATCAATCGGGCGTAGTATCGCAACTGGATTTACACCCCTTTATGCGCATGCTGGATGCCGGGCTGAATGTCACCATCAATACCGATGACCCCAGTGTTTCGAAAATCACGTTGAGTCAAGAATATCAACTCATATCTCAACGCCTGGGTTTACCATTGCAATCCTTGCGTGCGCGCATTCTGGCCGCGGCTCAGGGGGCATTTTTGCCAGAGGGGGAGAAAACCGAGCTTATTGCCACCTTACAAACTGAATTCGAGGCATAGTTCTGAAAACAACACTGCGGATGACCATCTGCGGCGTTGTTTTAAAATTTTTACGCACTTGTGCAGGGAAAAGCCGCACACTCTTATTTTCGGAGAATCTTTCACGAACTGCGTATGCCCTTAAGTTATTGCTGTTGCTCCCACTCTTTCACTGCTGCGCGGATAATTTGAATAACCTCCTCATCCGGAATAGCCTCAATATCATCGTATTGATCTAAACCTACTAAGACCAGCATGCCTCCCTGGAGGGTTTGCATCAGGCGGATGCCGCGATCCTTGAGGGGCGATGTAGTGAGTTTGTCTTGCAGAATGTCGTCAATTTGCTCAACAATACTTTTTGGAGCGGTAGATATTTCGGAGGGTTCAGGGGCAAACGGGCTGACATCGCTGGGTTGTTTTTTCGTGGCTGGTGCGGGGGGAGGTGTGGGTACTCCGGCTTTGGGGCTGCTTTCTGCCGAGGGCGCGCCAACCCATTTTTGCAAATAAGTGAGCAACTGCAACATGAACTTCTGCTCTTGGGGTGGGAAAGGCTCCATAGAGTGGAACTCTCGTCCGCCAATTCGTATAACGAGTTGGGCCGCGTCAGGGTCGCGCCAGATGTGCAGCGCATCTGGCGGATATTCAGGTGTAGGAGCCTCTTGGGGGAGAGCTTCTTTTTCTTCGGGTTGTTCGCGCTGACGGGCAATCGCATAACCGGCCAAAAAGCCGGCTCCTGTACAAACCACGGCGATTGATAAAAAAATGAAATATTCCATGGGCATTCTCCTTTAGACGTTAAGCAATTATTGCAGGGAAGCCCCCTACTACTTCGAGCGTATCCACTGCGAACTGCTTATCTCATATTCTTATCCTTCTGTCAGGGGCTGGCATGTCGGGCAAAAATGGGTGCCGCGCTGCCCGACAGAAATGCGCTCGATGGGGGTCTGGCAGCGATAGCAGGGTTCGCCGGTTCGTTGATAGACCTGGAAAAGGTTTTGAAATTCGCCGCCGCGATAGGCCCAATCGATGCTGGCCCCGTTGCGTTGGATGCCCTCTTGTAACACATGTTGGATGCTTTGTAGCAGCCGTTCTGCATCGGCGTGGGTCAGCATGTGGGAGCGGGTTTGGGGGTGCAATTTCGCCAGGTGCAGGGCTTCATCGGCGTAGATGTTGCCCACGCCTGCCAAAAAATGCTGGTCGAGTAGCAGCGGCTTGATTTGACGGCGATAGTCTTGCAAACGCCGATAAAACTGCGCACCGGATATTTGCTCATTCAGAGGTTCGGGGCCTAACTTGCCCAAAACTTCATCGGGGTCTTCGAGCAGCCAGACGCGCCCGAATTTGCGCGGGTCATTGAAGACCAAAGCAATATCGCGCGAAAGCCACATAATTAGGCGGTCATGCTTATTGGGCAAGTAAGGGCATTGCTGAATGCTTAGATCACCGCTCATGCGCAAATGAATGAGTAAATGGTCTCTGCTGAGATGGCAGTGTAAATACTTGCCCCGGCGAGTGATTGTCTCGATCGTTTGCCCCAAAATTCGCCCCTGAAATGATTCAGCGTCTGGCGCGGCCAGGGTTTTGTCCCAACGCAGGTCAACTGCCTCAATCACGATATTGCCATGTGTGGGCCAAAATATTAATTCCCGAATGTTGCGGGCAATCGTTTCGACTTCAGGTAATTCAGGCATCTTAAAAATTATAGGAGTTACGCGCTTGCACAGGGAAGGCCCGGAAATAGGGGTGTGTGGGGCGC